>JAVBQQ010000053.1:0-11896 GCA_031548875.1 Oscillospiraceae bacterium | reverse complement strand
CACCTGGTATTCGCTCTGGCCGGCGGCGCCCGTGAGCAGGAACGGCTGGCCGGAGTTGCCGCTGGGGGTGAAGCGCGCGTTGCTCTGGGGCGTCAGGTCCCAGGGGTTTGCAAAGCCGTACACGCCCAGCCGGTCGGCCAGGCCTTCAGTGTCCACAGAACCGTCTTCGTATGGCAGCGTGATGCGGTTGCCGTTTTTGTCCAGCACATAGCCGCCGTCGTTCGTCACCAGCGTGGCCAGGTTGCCATCCACCGAAAAATCGAACGCGCCGTTGCGGGTGTACATGGTGGTTCCACGATAATCCACGGCAAAGAAGCCATCGCCCTCTATGGCAAAGTCCAGCGCGTAGCCCGTCTGGTCCAGGCTGGACTGCCCCATAATGAGGTCCACATATTCCTGCTTGACGCCATGCCCCACCAGATGATTGCCCTGCACGTTCGTGTTGATGCGCGTGCGGATCAAGTCGTCGAAAGAAGCGCGGCTGGCCTTGTAGCCGGTCGTTTGTACGTTTGCGATATTATGCGCCGTAACGTCCAGCTTGCTCTGGAACGCCTTCATGCCCGAGGCGCCGGTATAAAAGGCAATACTCATACTCTTTTTCCTCCCGCAAAACAGTGGTGCGGTCTGGTTTTGCCGCCACGCCCGCCGGTGCCATACCCGGCCCGTGGCAGCAACCCTGATTATACCACAAATTTTGCATGATTGCAGCTTTTTTTTTAAAATTCACAGCGAAGTCACAATGTGTGGGGCGGCGCTAAAAAACGCCTTGGCGAAAAGCAGTCAGATCTGAACGCCCCACAAGGAAACGGATGGAGAAATACGGTAGTAGCTCGAAGGATTGCTACGTGTGTATCCGACATAAAATAACGTAGAATCGCGTTATTTGTGACAAATTTGCAGCCAAATTGGAGCTGCTGCGCGCTGCTCTTACAGCGATGCTATATTCACCGCTTTTGCATAGGTCGCGTCAATGAACTGTAGCGCCTGCGCGGCGGAATTAAAGTTGCGCTGGGCCATCATCATGGCGGTGGTCTCGTCGGTCAGGTTCACGTTGCTGTTTTCGTAGCCGCCCTGCACCAGCACGGGGTCGTCGCTCTGGGGCCCTGGGCCGCCCGCCACCTGGTACAGCCCATTGCGGGACTCGGTCACCTCGGCGTTTTGGTCGGGCACAGTGATGGCCATGGTGCCCAGGTTCGCACCGGTGAGCGAGTTGCGGATATTTCCCTCGGCGTCCACCACGATGTTACTGGTGCCCACCTGCAAGGGCTGGCCGTTCGTGCCCAGCACGCGGCCGTTGTCCCGCAATACAAGGAAGCCCTCGTCGTCCAGGTCGAACTGGCCGTCGCGGGTGATGTACACCTGCCCGTCATCGCCCTGGATGTTGAAGAAGCCGTAGCCGGTGATGGCAAAGTCGAAGGGGCGATCTGTCTCTTCCACACCGCCGGCCGTCCACAAATCATCCACCTCGCTCACGATGCGCACCGGCTCCCCGGTGCCAATGCGGCCGTGATTGTACCGCTCGAAGCGGGTCAGCATCGTCTGCTCGAAGGTGGACGAGAGCAGGCGGCTGGTCTTGTAGCCGGGCGTTTGCACATTGGCCAGGTTGTTTGCGATGAGGTTCAGGTTCCTCTGCTGCATCAAAACGCCCGAAGCGGCGCTGTAAAACCCTTGTAACATGTGGTTGTCCTCCGTGCTTGTGGGGTGGTTTGTGAAGCGGGCCTGCCTCAGGCCTGCAGGTAGGCGCCCAGACGCTGTTTCATCTTCAGGATGGCCTTGGAGTGGGTCTGGCTGATGCGCGACTCGCTCACGCCCATCACTTCCGCGATTTCGTAGAATTTCAGGTGCTCGTAGTAGTACAGCGAGACGACCGTGCGCTCCTTCTCTGTCAATGTATCAATGGCCGCCTTCAGCTGTTCTTTCAGCTCTGTTTTCATCAGGCCCTGCTCGGGCAGCACGCTCTCGTCGCTGTCCGGCATGCTGAAGGGTTCCGCCCGGCCGGGCATCGCGCTTTGCAGCAGATCCTCGAAGCTGACCACCGACCCGGCCGCCATCTCGGCGAAGTGCTTGCTCACCGCCTCTTCACTCAGGCCCATGTAGTCGGCCAGCTCCCTGGTGGAAGGCTCGCGCATCAGCTCGGTGGACAGCGCGTTGTACGCGTCGCTCACCTCGCGCGCGGTGCGTCGCACGCGGCGGGGCACCCAGTCCTGCTTGCGCACAAAGTCGATATTGGCGTTGCGTATGCGCATGTAGGCGTAGTTTTCAAACTTCATGCCCTTGTCGGGCGTGTATTTGTCCAGGCAGTCCATCAGCGTGAGGATCCCCTCGTTCACGATGTCCTCTACCTGGGCATATCCCGACGTGATACCGCGCATCTGCACCGCGACGCTTTTGGCGATGTACCCGTAATGCAGGATCAGGTCGTTGCGCTTGTCCGGGTCTTGCGTTTTTTGGTACTCCTGCAAAACTTCTTCCGGGTTTTCCAGCTTGAACTTGGCATCGGGTCCGGCCACGGGTATCACCTCCTCATAAAAGGGCGTTCCTTACTATACTATAGTCGCCGCACACGCGTATTTTGTTGCCTTTTGCGGCAGTTGGACGGTCATCCGGCAGCCTGTGCCTGCCCGATGGAGATATTGCCCAGAGCCTGTATCTGCACGTCGGTATCGATCTCGTTGAAGCTGAGCACCACCACGCGCGGGTAGAACTGGTCGATGAGCTTCTTGAAGTAGACACGCACGATGGGGCTCGTGAGCACGATGATGTGCTGCACCAGATCCCGCATCATCTCTATCTGGCCGTTGGCCGCCGTCACGATGGCCTGGATCATGTCCGGTTCCAAGGCAAGGTAGCTGCCGCCGTCCATCTTCTTCACCGCGTTCATGATCATGTTCTCGATCTGGGCGTCCAGCGTGATGACCTTGAGCTGGCCGGCTTCGGAAAAGCGGTGCGAGATGGTGCGCCGCAGGGCCTGGCGCACATATTCGGTCAGCATATCCGTGTCCTTTACAGCGGGGGCGTAGTCGCCCAGTGTTTCCAGTATGGTCTCCAGGTCGCGCACGGGCACGCCCTCACGCAGCAGGTTGCCCAGCACCTTTTGCAGGTCTCCCACGGCCACCATGGCGGGCACGGTATCCTCTACAATAGTTTCGTTTGTCTTGCGCAGATTGGCCAGCATGTTGTTCACTTCCTGCCGGGTGAGCAGCTCGTGCGCGTGCTGGCGTATCACCTCGGCCAGGTGGGTGATAATGACGCTGGTGGGATCCACCAGCGTGTAGCCGGCAAGCTCCGCCTTGGCCTTCTTGTCCTCGCTGATCCACTTGGCCGGGATGCCAAAGGCTGGTTCCACGGCGTCGATGCCTTCCACCGGTTCGGCCGTGTCCCCGGGGGCAAGGGCCAGGTAATGGTCCACCAGCACGTCGCCCATGGCCACCTGCTCGCCTTTGAAGCGGATGGCATACTGGTTGGGGTTCAGCTGGCCGGAGTCCTTGAGGCGCACCGATGGGATGACCATGCCCATCTCCTGGGCAAACTGCTTGCGGAACATGACCACCCTGTCCACAAAGCTGCCGCCGCTTGCCTCGTCCACCAACGGGAGCAGCGAGTAGCCGAACTCCATCTCGATCTGCTCCACGTTCAACAGGCCGTACACATTATCGATGTTGCGATAGTAGGACGACTCGCTCTCCACGAGCGGCGCCTCCTCGATGGGCGGCCCCTCGGCGGGAACCATCTGGCGGGTGCGGCGCAGCAGCACGACGCCCAGCGCAATGAGGATGCCCGCCACGATGATGACCTGTACCGGCGGGAAACCAATAAACATGAGCAGGAACATGATGATCCCCGAGATGATGAGGGCGATGGGCTGGCCCACAAACTGCTTGGCAATGGTGGCATTCAGGCTATCGTCGTTGCCGGCGCGCGTGACCACCATACCGGTAGCCACCGAGATGAGAAGCGAGGGGATCTGGCTCATCAGCCCGGCGCCGATGGTAGCCGTGCCATACACGGCGATGATGGTGTTGAGATCGACCCCGCCGCCGTTCAACAGGCCCATCAACATGCCGCCCACCAGGTTGATGACGGCGATGATGATGGAGATCATGGAGTCGCCCTTGACAAACTTGGTGGCGCCGTCCATCGAGCCGAAGAAGTCCGACTCACTCTGCACCTTGTGGCGGCGGATACGCGCTGTGTCCTCGTCAATGATGCCGGCGTTCAGGTCGGCGTCGATGGCCATCTGCTTGCCGGGCATGGCGTCCAGCGTGAAGCGGGCGCTCACCTCGGCCACGCGCTCGGAGCCTTTGGTGATGACCATGAACTGGGCCAGTACGATGATGATGAAGATAACCAGACCGATGACCACATTGCCCTGGATAACGAACTGGCCGAACGTTTGAATCACCTGGCCGGCGTTGCCGTTGTTGAACAGGATGAGCTTTGTAGAGGCCACGTTCAGCGCCATACGGAACACGGTGGTGACCAGCAGCATAGACGGGAAGATGGAGAAGTCTAGCGGTTCCTTGATGTACAGGGTGATGAGCAGGATGATGAAGCTGATGGCGAGATTGAGGATGAAGAAGACATCCAGCAGCCCTGCGGGCAGCGGGATGATGATGAGCAGCACGATCACAACAACAAAGATCGCGACGCCATTTTTCAGTGGATTGAATCTTCTCACGATCCGCTTCTCCCTGTCTTGGCGCGGGTTTTCGGTTTCATCCGTCTAGTGCAGCATAGGAAAACGCTGCTGTCAGGACGGCGGGACGTCCTCCGCCGTGGGGATGCCTCGTTTCTGTTGGGCGTACACAAAGGCCAGCACCTCGGCCACCGGGCCGTAAAACTCTTCCGGTATCTCGGCCTCCAGCGGCACGTTCTCGTACAGGCTGCGGGCAAGCGACGGGTTTTCCATCAGCATCACGCCCGCTTCCTCCGCCTTTTTGATGATGCGCAGGGCGAGGAGGTCCTGCCCTTTGGCCAGCACCAGCGGCGCGCGCGCGCGGCCGGCGTCGTATTTGACAGCCACGGCGTAGTGGGTGGGGTTGCGGATGATCACATCCGCCTCAGGCACGCTCTGCATCATGCGCGCCATGGACATCTGCCGCTGTTTTTCCTTGATTTTGCCCTTGATCTGGGGGTCGCCTTCGGTCTGCTTGTACTCTTCTTTGATCTCCTGCTTGGACATGCGCAGGTCACGCTCGTACTGCCATCGCTGGAAGAGATAGTCCACGGCCGAAAGCGCCGCATAGATGACGGCCACCGAGACGACGATGCTCATGATAAACTCGCCCGTATAGGACAGCACCGCGCGGAAATCCATCTCCATCAGGCGGGGCAGCTCATTGAAGCGGCTCTGGTACTCGTTGAAGATGACATAGCCCAGCACGATGATCTTGACGATCGATTTGAGCAGTTCCATCAGGCCGCGTAGGCTGAACATCTTCTTGATGCCGTTGATGGGGTTCAGCTTGCTGAACTTGGGCTTGAGCAGTTCGGTGGAAACGAGGCCGCGCGTCTGCGCCATGGTGAGCACCACCGCCGCCACCGCCGCTGCCAGCAGGGCGGGCAGCGCCGCCACAAGGTACACGCCCGCGCCCTGGATGAACAATTCGCGCAGGTCGGCGGGGGAAATGCTGCCCAGCGTGCCTGCCAGCGTCCAGAAACGCTCGAACGCCTGATTGAGGGCCGTGAGGGTGACGCCGCCCAACGCCTGGATGGTAAAGATAACGACCAGCAGGCTGCCCAAGATGATGATCTCCTGGCTTTTAAAGACATTGCCCTTCTTGCGCTCGTCCTGCTTGCGTTTTGTAGTTGCTTGTTCTGTCTTTTCGCCGCCTCCGCCGCCCACATGCATCCCCCCTTTGGCGCCTCACGCAGTTGCGTGCGGGTGTAGTTGCTCTGGCGACGAGCTGCTCTCAGCTGGGCCCAGCTACCCGCTCATCACCACAGCCGGGATATCGGCCAGGTTTTGGAACAACACGGTGATGTAGTTATCGATGAACTGCCCCACAAACGGTGCGAACATGAACAACATCAGTATGCCCAGCATGATGCGCAGCTGGAAGTTTATAACGAACACGGTGATCTGCGGGATAAATTTCATCAAGATGCCCATGGACGCCTGCAGGATAAACTCGGCCACCATGAAGGGCGCCCACAGGCGCAGCACCAGCAGAAACACCGAAATAAACAACTGGATGACGAAGGTGTATACAGTGGTGGACAGGGCGGACACGCCTAGCGGGATCAGCTCGAACGATTCGGCGAACAACTTGATGAGGGCCAGATGGCTGCCCGTGGCGAAGATGTACAGCACAAAAACCAGGTTGATGAATGTGCTGGAAAAACCCACCTGGATGTTGGTGGCGGGGTCGAACGTCTTGGCCATCGAGATGCCGATGTCGGTGTCGATAAAGTCGCCCACCATGTAGAGCATGTAATAAAAAATCTGGAAGACAAAACCGTATACAATACCCAGGAACAATTCTTTTACAGCCGCGAACGCATATTCCAGGTCGCCCATGGCGGCCACCCCGGCCACCGGCTGCATGGGGGCGATCATCAGCGTGAGGAAGAGCGCCAGGCCGATGCGCACCATGGCGGGTACGCCGTTGCGGGAGAGGATGGGGTTGAAGACGATCATGCCCAGGAAGCGCACGAAGACGAGCAGATAGGTCAGGATGCCGGTGAACGCAATCTCCAAACTCATGGCGCCGCCTCACACCGCGGCCATCAGGTCCGCAACCATAAAGAAAAAATCGCTCATCACCGCATATATATACGACCCAAGCAACAATAGCGTCAGCGCGATGATGAGAAGCTTCGGCACAAAGGTGAGGGTCTGTTCATGGATCTGCGTGGCAGCCTGGAAGATGGCGATGATGAGGCCCACCACGATGCTCACAACAAGCAACGGCCCTGCGATCTTCAGGCAAACCCACATCAGTTCCCGCATGATATCGAGTATCTGTCCCTCTGTCAGCATGAAGCAATACCCTCTAAGCGAATGAATTGACGAGCGTGCCCATCATCAGGTTCCAGCCGTCCACCAGGACAAACATCAATATCTTGAACGGCAGCGAGATCATGGCCGGCGGCAGCATGATCATACCCATGCTCATCAGGATGCTGGAGACGACGAGGTCTATGACCAGAAAGGGCAAAAAGATGAGGAAGCCCATCATGAACGCGCGGGACAATTCACTGGTGATGAATGCCGGCGTAATGGTGGTGAGCGGGAGCTCCAGCAACTGTTCCTGGTAGTCACCGGCCGCCTTGTCCGGTATATCTTCCTCCTTGGAAAGCCCCAGGAACAAATCCAGCGAACTCGGGCTCGTCTGGGTGAGCATGAACTGCTTGAGCGGCTGCGCCGCTGCCTCCACCGCCTGTTTGCTGGTCAGCGTGCCGGCCAGGTACGGCTGGTAGGCCACCTCGTTCATCTGCTTGATGACGGGCGACATGATGAACAGCGAGAGGAACAGCGCCAGCCCCGTGAGCACCATGTTGGGCGGCGCCTGGCCGGTGCCCAGCGCGTTGCGCAAAAAACCCAGCACGATGATGATGCGTGTGAAGCTGGTCATCATGAGCACGATCGAGGGCAGCAGCGCCAGGAAGGCGAAGATGACGATGACCTCAAGGGCGCCCATGTTGCCCTCTGTGTCGCCGGCGCTCACGTCGATGGTAACGCCCGCGGCGGCGGCCGAAATGCCCAAAAACGCGCACAGCGCGGCGCACACGGCCAAGGATACCAGAAAGAGGCGCAACGGTTTTTTCAGCGCCGCCCTCCGCGCTTCTTTCTCCTGCGCGGGAACGCTGAGACGGGCGGACATCGCCAGAAGGAGGGAGCGGCGCTTCATAAGCTCCCTCCCTTGTGGTCATCCTTGGGTTTCACGCCCATCTTGGCCACCGCGTCCCGCAGGGCGGCCGTGAAGCTGGGGTTCTGCCCTGCTTCGGGAAGGGCCAGTTCCCCGTCCGGGTCGTCGATTTCGGCAAGCGTCTGCACGGTGTGCTCGCTGATGCCCACAAGGTAGACCTTGTCCTGCACGCGCACCAGCAGCAGGCTGCTGTTCTTGCCCAGATGCACGCGGTCCAGCACGGTGATCATGCGGCCGGCGGCCTTTCCGCCCCCGCCGCCCATGCTGGGCACGCGCCGGTTCAGCCAACGCAGGATAAACCAGGCAAGGAACAAAACCAGTGCCAGCGCTGCGATGGCGCCCAGGATGCGCAGCACCATTTCCCCCAAACCCAAGCGGAGACCTCCCCAAAGTTTCTTGTGCGTTCCCACAATGCCGGGGAAACAAGCGCATGCCTGCCGCGCCGCTGCAAACGCGCACGGCAGTCGCAACCAAACCGGGCTTTAGCCCAAGATCTTTTCCACCGTCTGGAGGATGCGGTCCGGCTTGAAGGGCTTGACGATAAAGTCCAGCGCACCAAAGCGAATGGCGTCCACCACCATCGACTCCTGCCCCATAGCCGAGCACATGACCACCTTGGCGCCGGGGTCGGCGCTCTTGATGGCCTGCAGGGCCTGCAGGCCGTCCATGTTAGGCATGGTGATATCCATGATGACAAGATCAGGCTTTTCGGCCAGGTAGGTATCCAGCGCCTCTTTGCCGTCGCCGGCCTCGATGAGGTTGGTGAACCCCTGGCCGGTGAGGCTGTTCTTGATCATCATACGCATAAACGCCGCATCATCCACAATCAGAATCTTCTTGTCTTCCATAGCAAAAAATCCCTTTCACAGTAAAATGGTCGCTCGTTTTACATTCTTACACGATCTATGAGGTTACCCACTTTGCTGGGCGCTGAGCGAGTTGATCAATTCTTTGGTTCCCACGATCTCGGTGATACGCACGCCGAAGTTGTCGTCGATGACCACCACATCGCCATGGGCAATCAGCTGGCCGTTCACCACGATATCCACCGGGGCGCCCGCCTGCTTGTCCAGTTCGATCACCGTTCCCGATGTAAAGTTCATTATATCACGAATCTTGCGTTTTGTCGTGCCGATTTCGATAGAAACTTCAAGCGGCACGTTCATGATCAGGTCCAGATTGCTTCCCATCAGGGGTTCACCTCCTGCATATCCGCCCGCTGCAAATTCCGGGAATTCTACCGGCCTCACATCCACAGGATTGTATACAGGGGCCGGCGGTGGAGGCGCATACACTGGTTGCGCATACACGGGCTGCGCTTGGGGGGGCGGGGCGGCCTGCGGCGGTGGCTGTGGAACTGCCGGAGCCGCCGGTGGAGGTGCCACCTGCTGCACGGGCGCCGCCTCGGGGACGGGCGGTGGGGGCGCCGCCACAGGCGCGGTTTCCTGCGGAGGAGGCTGCAGTTCCGTCTGTGGCGGAACTGCAGCGGCCGGGGGCGGTGCCATGGGCTCGACCGGGTCCAGCACGTCGGGGCCCGCGGGCATCTCGTGCGGCGTAGGCGGCGGTGTCTCCTGCAAGAGCGGCGCCACCCCGCCGTCGCTGCCGATGAACGGAGCCAGCATCTCCTTTACAAGGTCCACCGTGAGCACGCTCACGAATTCAGAATCCACCATGTCTTTGATGGACAGCCGGAAGGTGATGGTGACCACCTCTGTCTCGGGCGGCAACTCCATAGCCTCCAGGAAGGTGTTCTCTTCCATCACAGTGGCCGTGGGGGTGGAGATATCGATGCGTTTGCTCAGAAATTCGGCAAGGGCGGTGGAAGAGGAGCCCATCATCTGGTTCATCACTTCACACGCGGCCGATATGGACAGTTCGTCAAACTCGAAATTGTCGCTTGGTGGTTCCGAAATGCCCATCAACGTGTTCAGGATCATCTGCATGTCGCGCTGGTGGAACACCATCACGTTCGAGCCCGTGAGCCCCACTGTATAAACGATCTTGACGAGCAACGCGGGCTCGTAGCGGTCATGTTTCACATCGTTCAGCGTCTGGACTGCCACAGTAGGCGTGGTGATCTCTACCTGCTTGTCCAGCATCTGGGATACGGCCGTGGCCGCCGAACCCATGCTGATGTTCATCACTTCGCCAATGGCATCTATTTCCAGCGGCGACAGCACGATGCTGTCCGCGGCATCTCCCTGGCTTGTGCCCATGGTTCACTCCTCCTGGTCGAAATTTTTGGCCGTTCCCTGGTACAAAAGCGGCAGGGCTATTTGTCAGGCTTCGGTTTCCAGCGCATCGATGAGCTTGATGGCCCTCTTCCCGCGGGAGCTGCCCAACTGTGCCCTAAACCAGGGCTGGTCGTCCACCTCCACCCTCACGATGCCGTCCAGGGGCTTTGGCAGCGGGATGATGTCGTCCGGGCGCAGGCGCAGCGCGTCCTCCACGTCGATGGTCGTCTCGTCAAACACCGTCTTCACCGTAAGGGGGGAATCGTCCAGAAGTTCACGTATCAATTCCTTGCGCAACGCTTCCAATTTTTCGTTGGACATCTTGTGCGAGATGCGCGCGTACTTGGAGGTGAACGCCCCGAAGTAACTTTCCAGGCTCATGGCCGGTATGCACACCGACAACGTCCCCTCCATCTCGCGCAGCTTCACGCTCATCACAGCGATGACCACGATGTCCTCCGGGGCATACACCTGCAACAGGTGGGGGTTCGTCTCCAGGCTGGAGAGCTCGCCCGTCAGGTCGATATGGTCCCGCCATGCATCTATGAGGAACTCTGTGATCTTGAGGTAGATATCGTTCATGATAGCCAGCTCGATATCGGTAAAATCCCGCGAGGGCGGTTGGCCGCCGCCAGGCCCGCCCAGCAGGCGGTCGATGATAAAAAACGACAAATTGTTGGACATGTCCAGCATCAGTGTGGCGTCGGGCTGGTTCTCGTTTGCGGGCTTCATATCCACCAGGCCGATGAGCGCCGTGGCGGGCAGCGCGTTGTTGTATTCGTAGTAGCGCTGTTCTTCCACCTGCAGCACCTCCACATCGCAAAACACCCGCAGGATGCCCGCAAGGTAGGAGGACAAAAGGCGGCCCATGTTCTCGTGCATGCTGTCGATGGTGCGCAGCTGTTCTTTCGTAAACTTCTTGGGGGAATAGAAGTCATACACTTTGATATTGTCTTCCGGCTTCGTCTCTGTGGCAACCTTTTCGCCCGAATCGATGCTCTTCAACAGCGCGTCGATCTGGCTCTGGCTCAGTACTTCAGCCACGATGTTTCCCCCTTTCTGTAAAGGTGCCTGTAGTGTTTTTCTCTTTAGCCGGACGCCGCCCCGTTGCCGCCGTTCGCGGTGGAGATGACGTCGTCGATGATCTGGTTCAGCTCCTGGTCGGTCAGGCCGTTCAACGCGTCGCTGATTGCGGCATCCCGCGTCTGCTCCGCGTCAACCACTGTGTCGGGCAGGTCGTTGAGGTTGCCACCATCAGCGACAAAGAAACTGGTATCGTCTCCCGGGAAGTAGACGCGCATCGCATCCGCCATCGTCATCTGCAGGGAGGCCGTGTCGTTGCCCAGCACCACCATGTCCACCCGGCGGTTTGCCGCGCGCCCCTCGATGGTCTGGTTGTCGTCGATAGGGTAGTTCCGGCCGTATTCGGTGGCGGTGATCTTGAAACGGTCGAAGCCACCGTCCTTTTCAAAGAAGCTGGCCACGGTGCCCGCCCGTTGACCGGAAAGCACCCAGTCGTCCACGGGGTAGTCACCCGATATGGACGCCGTGTGACCATTCATCTGCACCCGCAGGATCTGGTCCTGCACGGCGTTGAAGCACTCGGACAAAAAGGCGAGGAACTGGATGGATTCAGCCCGCAGGTCGGAGGAGTCTCCGTCGAACAACAGGTTGTTGGTCAGTCGGATGAACACAGCGCCGCTCTCGCCCGATTCCACGGTGATCTCGGCCTCCATATCATTGGCTTCAATAAATTTTGTGATGGCCTCCTCCAGCTGGGTCAGGTCGGCC
>JAVBQQ010000026.1:0-27478 GCA_031548875.1 Oscillospiraceae bacterium | reverse complement strand
ACCACCATTCAGCGCAGCCTGGGACGCCTCCGCGACATCGAGGCGATGGCGACCGACGGTCGCTATGACACGCTCTCCAAGAAGGAAATCGCCCGGAACGAGAAAGAGAAGCGCAAGCTGCTCATCATCATCGCCATCATCGTGGTAGCCGCCATCGCCTGCGCCATTTTCATCCCGCTGGGCATCCACAACGCCCGCCAAACACGATACAACAACGCCGCCACGCTGCTGGAAAGCGGCCAGTATCAGCAAGCCGAGGAAGAGTTCCTGGCATTGGGCGATTTTGACGACGCACCGGACATGGCCGCCTATTGCAAGGACGCACAAGCCTACGAAACCGCCAAGGCGACCATGGAGAATGGCGACTACACTGGCGCCTTGGCGATGTTCACGGCGCTAGGCAGTTTCAAAGATTCCTCCACCCTAAAAATCGAGTGCGAAAACACGCTGAAGTACCAGGAGGCCACCGCCCTGCTGGAAGACAAAAAACACAGCAAGGCCCTGCCCATCTTCGAGGAGCTGCAGGGCTTCCGGGATTCGGCCGAAAAGGCACAACTATGCGCCAACAAGCTCGCCTATTCAAAGGCGGCCAAAGCCTTCAAGGCAGAAAAATTCTACACAGCCTACACGGGGTTTGACGCTCTGGGCAACTTTGAAGACGCCGCCCAACGGCGCGACGAGTGCGTGCGCCCCTTTCCCGCCACAGGTGAAACGTACCACCACGAGGGGTACGCCAGCAGCGCAACATCGCTCACCGTCAATCCCCCGTCGGACGACGGCAGCTACAACTACGTGAAGGTATATGCCCAGGACGGCACGCTGGTCAGCATCATGGCCATCGCGCCCGGCAGTAGTGCCACTATCTGGCTTCCTCCCGGGATGTACAAGATAAAAGCCGCCTATGGCTACAACAACTGGTATGGCGAAAAGGAGATGTTCGGCGACGACGGCTACTACCAGGTCCTCACGTTTGACGACGCGGACATGTACGAATTTCAGAACAACTATCAATACACCCTCACACTGCGCAGCGCCGACGGGGCCGCAGGCGACTCGGTGACCACCTACAGCGAAGACAGGGAGGCTTTCTGATGAAAATAGTTGCAAAACTGTTCATCCTCTGCGTCTGTCTTGCAGGCCTGTTTTTGGGTCTTGCCGCATGCGTGGAAAAGAAAACCGTTGACATCGACCTCTCCTCCCCTGCTTCATCCACCCCGTCTACACCGGCAACCGCATCCGACGCGACCAGCACGTCCACCGCGTCCAGCACGGCCAGCAGCTCCGCCCCGGCAGCCCTTGGGCCCTCCTTCCAGTGGCTTGGGTACACTGTCCGCATCACCCTGGACAGCGACGACCAGGAAGAGGTGGGCACCATAACCCGTTCCGCCGCCGGGCGGTATGTGGGCGTCCGCCTTGCGCCGGAGGGCGAGGGTTTTCTGTATGACACGATATCCGATGCCTATTCCTCCGTCACACTGCAGGACAAAAGCGGCAACAGCTACACCCCCACCAGCATGAGCCTCACCCTGCCGGAGGGCGCCAATTTCCGCGATCTCTCCGGCGTCATCCTGCCCGACGTCACACTGGTGTACGATATCCCGCCCGAGGTGCCACGGGACGCGCTTTCCATGTATATCCCGGACGGCGACACCATCACCCTGGCCGATTATATGTGACCTTACAGGCGCAAAACGCCGAAAAGCCCCCGTGCAATTGATGCACGGGGGCTCTCTGCGCCACTTTTCGGCACAGCATCTCTTGTTCTCCCACTTGCGGGGCAATCAACCTTCCTCGGCCACGGCGCTTGGATTTTTACTGTTCTTCCACTCTTCAAAGAGTTCACGCGTGCGCTCCAGCGTCTTTTTCGAAATTTCAGGCAGGCCACCCAGCACCTTCTCGGCCGCCTTGAAGCCCTTCTCCACGGCTTCCATTAGCGCATCTGCTTTGTCCGGGTCGCCGCCGCTCAACGTCTTGGCAAAATCAGCCAAGCGGGTTGCGGTTGCCTCGATGCCCCAGTAGGGGTCGTCGCCAAGAAGCTTCACCGAGTCGTCGCCGTTCGCAAAAACATCCTTGAACAGCTGTTTCAGCTGGCTGTTCTGGCCCACGGCGGTGTTCTGCACCATGCGCTGGAACGCGCCGATGTTGTTCTTCATGCTGGCCCGCAACGCGCGAATCTCATCCACGTCGGGCTGGTCTGTGCTGCGCACGAAACCATCGCGGCGGTCGGCTACTGCTTTTTCCGTCTTGCTGCCGGCCTCATCCAGCTTATCGGCCATCTCTTCCACAACGCTCTTGCTGCCGGCGCCCTGCGTATAGTACGTGTTTTGCGCGGAGGGGTTTCCGCTTACCGAATTGATACCCATAGCCTGTACACTCCTTTTGTTGCTTTGCAGCCGCCTCCGCTTCCAGCGGAGCCCCATGTACGGCCGATAAAAAGACAGAAACGCCGCGTATGGCACACCCGTCCATCTGTTCTTTCGACAGGTCTTACCTTTTCTTTAGCGTTTTGCTCCACAATTGCAAAAAAAGTTGCATTTCCCTTTTTTCTCACCATTCGGATGTATCTTTCAGGTTGTACACGCCACAGGGGTGTGATATAATGAGCGCACTTGTGGGAAAAGATTTCGGGTCAACTATTTTGTTGGGATGAATCGGAGCAAAGACAGATGGAACTTGACGAAAGGTTCGTTGCCAGCCGGGAAGCGGCGCTGGAAACAATCATGGACTGCGCGGGCATTGGCCTGTGGGAGTTGTTTGTGGACGGCGGGCTGCCCACCATGCACATGGACGCTCTCACAGCCGCCATATGCGGCCTTGCCCCTGTGGAGCAAACGTTGGATTTCAACAGCATCGTTGGGCAGTGCCACGAGGACGACCAGGAGCGCATCCTGGTTGAGATGAACGACCTTGTGTTGCACCCGGGCAAAAAAAAGATCATCGAGTTCCGAATGAAAAGCCCGGCCGGCGACGCGTGGAACTGGGTGCGCAGCTATGGCCGCAGCTACGCGGGGGCTCCTCCGGGGACAGCCTATATCCTGGGCAGTTCACAAGACATCCAGGACAGCCTTGCCTTCCAATCGTACACAGACCAGATGAACGAGGCCAACGAGCGGGTGCGCATCATGCTGGACGCCACCCCGCTGTGCAGCAACTTCTGGGATGAAAACTACAATAACATCGACTGCAACGAAGCAGCCGTCAAGCTGTTCGACCTTTCAAACAAGCAGGAATACCTCGACCGGTTCAATGAACTTTCGCCTGAATTCCAACCAAACGGACGTCTCAGCAGCGAGATGGCGCTGGAGCATATCCGGCAGGCGTTCGAGACGGGACAGGTCGTCTTCGAGTGGATGCACCAGAAGCTGAACGGCGACCCGGTTCCGGCCGAGATCACACTGGTGCGCGTGCGCCGCAGCGACGGTGACATCGTGGTGGGCTATACGCGCGACATGCGCGAATACAAGAAGATGACGGCCGAGATGGGCGAAGCCAACGAGCGCACCCAGATCATGCTGGACGCCACCCCCCTGTGCTGCAACCTGTGGGACAAAAACTTCAACAACATCGATTGCAACGAGGAAGCGGCGAAGCTGTTCGAGCTTCCCAGTAAAAAGGAATACCTCGAGAATTTTAACAAACTATCGCCTGAATACCAGCCAAATGGCCGCCCCAGCGGCGAGTTGGCGAAGGAATACATCCAACAGGCATTCGACACTGGGCGGGTGGTGTTCGAGTGGATGCACCAGAAGCTAAACGGAGAGCCGGTGCCGGCCGAGATCACGCTGGTGCGCGTACAGCGCAGCGACGGCGACATCGTAGCCGGCTATACCCGCGACCTGCGCGAGTACAAGAAGATGATGGCCGAGACACACGAGGCCAACGAGCGCACCCAGATCATGCTGGACGCCACCCCCCTGTGCTGCAACCTGTGGGATGAAAACTTCAACAACATCGACTGCAACGAGGAAGCGGTAAAGCTGTTCGAACTTTCCAGCAAGCAGGAATACCTCGACCGCTTCTACGAGCTTTCGCCTGAGTTCCAGCCCGGCGGGCGTTCCAGCGCCCAATTGTCCAAACAATATATCAACGAGGCGTTCCAGAACGGACGGGTGGTGTTTGAATGGATGCACCAGAAGCTGAACGGCGACCCCATCCCCTCCGAGATTACGCTGGTGCGTGTGAAGCGTGGCAGCACGTACATTGTGGCCGGTTACACGCGCGATATGCGCGAGTACAAAAAGATGATGGGCGAGATCAGCCAGGTGGAAGCCGACCTGCGCCTGGCCCGCGACGCCGCGGAGGAGAGCGCGCGCTCCAAGAGCGAGTTCCTGGCCAACATGAGCCACGAGATACGCACGCCCATGAACGCCATCCTGGGCATGCTGCACCTCATCCAGCAGGACGACGGCGCCAGCTTTACCGCCAAACAGGCCGACTACCTCGGCAAAACGGAGCAATCGGCCAAAACGCTGCTGCGCATCATCAACGACATCCTCGATTTTTCCAAGATCGATGCCGGCAAGCTGGAGATGGAGAACGTACCCTTCTCTCTTGACGATGTGCTTAAGCAGATGCGGGACATCTTCGACGAGAGCATACGCGAAAAGGGTCTCACATTTGAAATCCACAAGCCGCCCCAGCTGCCCAAGAATCTGACGGGTGACCCCCTGCGCCTGGCGCAGGTGCTGCTCAACCTCATCAGCAACGCCATCAAATTCACGCAGCAGGGCGGCATCATCCTTACGGTAAGCGAAGCCGCCCGTATGTGCAATCGCGTCGTCCTGCAGTTCTCCGTGCAGGACACCGGTATCGGCATGAGTGCAGAAGAGGTGTCCCGCCTGTTCAAGCCCTTCACCCAGGCCGATACCTCCACCACCCGCAAGTACGGCGGCACCGGGCTGGGCCTTGTCATCAGCCGGAAGCTGGTGAACCTGATGCACGGCGACGTGTGGTGCGAGAGCACGCCCGGCGAGGGCAGCGAGTTTGGCCTGACAGTCGAATTTGACCTGGTGGACGAGCAGGCAGTGGACGAGGGTAACGCCCTGCCGCCGACGACCATACAAGAATCTGCCGCGGACAAGGCGGCCATAGAAAAGCTGCGGCCCATCCTGCTGGCGGAGGACAATGAGATCAACCAGATCATTGCCACCGAGATGCTGACGATGGAAGGCTACAAGGTGGATGTGGCGAACAACGGCCGGGAGGCCATCGATATGCTGGAAAGGGGCGACTATGAGCTTGTGCTAATGGACATCCAGATGCCGGTGATGGACGGCATCACTGCCACGAGCGAGATCCGCAAGATCGGCCGTTTCAAGCATCTGCCCATCATCGCCATGACCGCGCACGCCATGAGCGGCGACTACGAAAAAAGCATCGCCGCCGGCATGAACGACCACGTCACCAAGCCCATCCAGCCTGAAGTGCTGTACGCCACCCTGAAGAAGTGGATCACATTATAAACGTCAAACCCCGGGTGCCCTTTAAGGCACCCGGGGTTTTTGCGTCCACAGCCTTGTGCCGTCCTCAGCGGAACAGCGCCACCACA
Source organism: Oscillospiraceae bacterium (assembly GCA_031548875.1). GTDB lineage: Bacteria > Bacillota > Clostridia > Oscillospirales > Ruminococcaceae > JAAYCI01. The sequence goes on along the minus strand of JAVBQQ010000026.1, from coordinate 21,930 downwards.
CGGTCCCACACGGTGGTGTTCTCAGCCTCCTCGTCCCCTGCCGCATCCGCTTCGAGCGCCGCGATGGGGGGTGTCATGAGCACGAACTGCACATGGGAGGTGTCCGTGTTCTTGGCCGACACGAAGGACACAGGCACAAAATCGGAGGTGTCATAATCGTCCAGCATCTTGTCTATCTCCACCTGCATTGTTCCCGGCAGGTCGGCCACGGCGTCGCTCAGCTGGCTGGAACCATTGTGTAGCTGGCCCACACCGTTTGCGTAGGTGGCCGTGCCGTCGGCAAGCGTGGCAAGGCCGGTATTCAGGTCGCTGTAGCCCGCGGCCGCGGTGGACACCCCATCCGTATAGGTGACAAGCCCGCTGTGGAAGGTGTCATAGTTGGTCGAGAGCGTAGCCAGGCCGCTTGCCAGCTGCTGCAGGGACGAAAGGTCCATGCTCTTCAGCGCTGTGCTTACCTGGGTGGACATGGTGGAAAGCGCAGCTGCCAGCGCTGGGATGGATGTCGCGGAGGTCGCGTCGGTCAGCGCGTCGATGGTGGAAAGCACCGAGTCGAACGCCACCTTGGCGCCGTCGTTTCCGTTCGGGCCGTAGTAGGTGCCCATCACGGTCATGGCGGCCGTGTAGTCGCCCATCAACTTGCCGTAGGCGCTCTGCGCCGCGGCGTAGTTTGGGTCGGTCGGGTCCAGGGTGGCCATTACGGTGGCCAGCGCCGCAAGTTCGCCCTGGTCGATGGCCTGGATGCCCTGGATGGCCGTATCCAGCGCGCCATACGCCGTGGCAAAGCCCTTGCGCAACTCTCCCAGCCCGCTCGAGATGGCCGTGAGACCCTTGGAAAGGTCGGATAGCGCCTTGGGCAGCTTTGAAAAGTCGTCCAGGTTCAGGGACGACGTATCCTCCCCGTTCATCGCGGCGGACATGGCCGCCAGCGCCGTTTGGATCTGGGCCGAGCCGTCCGTGATGGTGGAGGCGTTCGCACCCAGCTGGGCAAGGCCGCTGTCAAAATCGGCCGAACCGTCGGAGAGCTGCTTGGCGCCGCTGGCCAGCTCCTGTGCACCGCTGGCCAGCCGGCCCACACCGTCGTCCAGCGATGCCACGGCGTCCGACAGCGTGACCATCTCCTTGGTCATGTCGCTTGTGTCCGGTATCTCGATGGGCGTGGAAAAGGGCAACGCGGCAACCTGGATGCCATCCATCGAGAAATCCTGCACGTTCGCCTCCACGATGATATCCGCGTCCTTTCCGGGCATCACCGTGTGGGTAATGCTCTTGTCCTTGCCGGAGTTGGCGATGGTCGCATTGGGCGAAGTGATGTCCGAGCATTTGTCCGCATCCAGCGCAAGGGATATCTGCAACATATAGTTGTTGTAGAAGTTGGGGTCGGCCGCCTTGTTCTGCTTGGTGGTGATGTGTATCTGCAGCCTGCCGCTCTTGCCGGCCAGCTGCTCCCCCCCCACCACGTCGCCGTCCAGCGCGTAGCTGACGGCAAACTGCCAGGGCAGGTTGGCGGAATCCAGCGTGCCTTGGTAAAAGAAGCTGCCTTCCTCCACCGGCGCCGAAATCTCATTTCCCTGCTGCGTGAGCGGGGCAGTGCTGGTCAGGTTGGTCAGGCCGGTATAGTCGCCGTAATCGTTAAGCGTCCCGGGTCCCGTCACCTCGAACTCGTTCACCACGTACACGCTGTCCACGGCGCCCTCGCTGGTCAGGTTGGCGTACACCACCTCCTGTTTGTCGCGCACGGCGGCCGGCCCGGCCACAGAGGTCTCGTCCGCCCGTACACCCGCCTGCTGCGTGGGGGCCGCCAGTACCGGCGGGGCCGCCAGGGCACCCATCATCACGGCGGCCAGGCCTGCGCAAAGGGTGGTCTTAACCCACTTCGTCTTCATATCCATTCTCCCTTTTGGTAAATGTATCGGCTGGCAATGGCCGTTTCCGGTAAAATCCTGATCTGAGCGTGGTTGCACCCACCATCCGGTCGAACACCGTGAGCAGCAACGGCAACATGAATACTACCATCACAAAGGACAGGATGGTGCCCCGCCCCAATAGCAGCCCGATGATCGACACGGCAGGGTTGGAGGAGGTGGCCGACAACGTGAAGCCCGCGAGGGTGAGGGTGGACGCCGATACCAGGATGGATTTGAACGTTTCGCCCAGGGAGGTGCGGATGGCCTCGCGCTGGGGCATCCGTTTCCGATTGTCCATATAATAGGAGGTAAGCAGGATGGCATAGTCCACCGTGGCCCCCAGTTGTACGGTGTTCACCACAAGGTATCCCAGGAAGTTGATCGGCTCACCCATAAAGTACGGGATAGCGAGGTTGATCCAGATGCCGGCCTCAATAGTGAACAGTAGGATGAATGGCAGGCTGGCCGAGCGGAAGGTGAAGAAAAGCACGGCAAAAATGGCCACGATGGCAATGAGGTTGACGCGGTTGTTGTCCACCTCCACGATATTCTTCATATCGTAGAGATTGGCGCTTTGCCCGGCAGAATAGTACTCGTCGCCGTAAAATTTCTGGGTCGTCTCATCGATGGCCTCCACCGTGGCAAAAGCAACGTCCCCCTCGCTTGGCGTGTCCGTGTACACGATGATGCGGGCGTAGTTGTCCGAGTAGAACTGTTTTGTCACCTCGTCATCCAAAAAGTCTGCCGGGATGCCGGTGCCCACCGTGTTCGCGTAAGACATCACGCCCGTCACATGGTCCAGCCCCTGCACTTCCACGCCCAGTTCATACTCTTTCACAACATCGCCCCGGGGCACCAGCAGTGCCATGATGGTGGCCTGGCCAAACTGTTGCTGTATCTCCTGCGCATCCTGGGCGGAGCGGCCGCTCTGGTTCGCGTCCTGGCTGCCGTAGTTGAACGACGTGTGGCTCTGCCCCAGGAAGCTGGGCACCACCAGCAGCACCACCACTATCGTCACCGGGATGCACACCTTCGCCACCAGCCGCCCGATATTCGAAAAGCTGGGCAGGATGTCCCTGTGAGTGGTTTTGTCGATTGCCTTGTAGCACAACAGCGTGAGCGCCGGCAGGAACACCATGCAGGAAACAAAACTGAGGATGATGCCCTTCACAAGGTTCAGGCCTAGGTCGGCGCCGATCTGGAACTCCATGAAAGCAAGCGCGAGGAACCCGAACATTGTGGTGAGCGCGCTGGCCGCCACCGCCGGCATCGATTTGCGCATGGCAAGCGCCATCGCTTCGTGTACGTCGTCGGTCTGCTTGCGGTAATCGGCAAAACTGTGCAAGAGGAAGATGGCATAGTCCAGCGAGACGGCCAATTGCAGAATAGGACTGACCGAATTCGTGACGAAGGACACCTCACCCAAAAAGAGATTGGTGCCCATGTTGATGACGATGGACACGCCGATGGCCGCGAGGAAGAGCAATGGCTCCAGCCATGACGCGGTGGAGATAAATAGGATGGCCAAGATGGCCGGCAGCAGGATGGCCACCGCCGTGCCCACTTCGCTGCCGGTGGCGCTGCGCATGGCCTCCTGGTCGGGCGCTTCGCCCGCCACGGCGCCATTTTCGCCCGCCAGTTCCCGCATGGCAAGGGTGGCTTCCGTCTCCATGCCCTTTTCCACCGTCACCGAGAACAGCGCGTCGCCGTCCTTGTAAAAGCCCTCCACAGTGTCCTGGTCGGCCACCTGTAGCGGCGTTTTGATGTCGATCATATCGTCCAGCCACAATACCTCGCTCACACCGGGCAGCGCGGCAAGCTCGTCTTTATACGCCAGCGCCTCGGGGATGCTCACGTCGCGCACCATCACGCTGGCGTTGGGCACCGCCTGGGTGAACTCCTCACCCATGATCTCCACCGCTTTGGTGGATTGCGCCGAGGGCGGCAGGTAGTCGGTCATGTTGTAGTTCACTTTCACACCCAGTATCATAAAAGCGCACACCACCGCCACCGAGAGAAAAACGATGACGACCGTGCGCTTGTGCCGGATGATACCGTGGTTGAGTTTGCTCATGCGTGTACTCACATTCAACTTGAATTCTGACCGTTGCCTATTCTGTAATTACGAATTATAATAAACATTGTGTTGGAAAACAACCAACAAATCCGGAAATTCTGCGCGTTGCACAACACGAAGCAGTCTTTGTGTTGGATGTTCAAGAAATGTTTACAAAATCAAGGGAGCTACGATGGAATACAAGAAAGAGGACCGTCGGGTGCGCATCACGAAGCTGGCCATACGAGACAGTCTTGTGGAACTGATGCGGCTGCACCCCATATCCAAGGTGTCGGTGAAGATGCTGTGCGAAACGGCCGATGTGAACCGCAGCACCTTTTATGCGCATTATGCCGACCAATACGACCTTTTGCGGCAGATACAGGCGGAGGCCGTGGCCGACATCAAGCACCACCTGACGAACAAAGACCTTTCCCAGCGGGCGGAGATCACCGTGCCCGCGCTGACGGAGATACTGCAATATGCCCGGGACAACCGTGACCTGTTCCGGGTGTTGCTCAGCGACAACGGAGACGCCTCCTTCCGGCAGGAGGTGGTGTTCCTTGCGCAGCAACGCACCATTGAAAAGATACGCGCAGACGAGCACATCGACCTGCGCATGGCCGCCTACCTCGAAGGCTTCGCCGTGTCCGGCTGCATCAGCGTCATCGGCGGCTGGCTGGACGAAGGCTGCCCGGACGAGCCCGCCGCCCTGGCTGAGCTTATTACAAAGCTGCTCTTCCAGGGCGTCTCGTGGTACTACCGGTGAGGAAAACAAGGGCAAGGACCAGACGGCGTACAAGCTGCGGAGGACGCTCCCGGTAGGGAGCGCCCTCCGCAGCTTGCAGACAAAAGGTAGCTGAAGAAAGTGGTGGGTGTTTTCCGCCGGGACGTCAGCCGCAAGCCGAATCACGAACAACACTTCTTGTTGTACGTGAGACAGCGCGGAAGGTAGGCCCGCGCGGGAAAAGCCAATCACTTTCTTTAGCGGCGGGCATAGTAGATGGTCTGCAACGCTCACCTCCGCACCGGTGCGCGGCGCATCATCAGCCAGCACAGCAGCGCCAGTACCACGCCTACGGCCACCAGCCAGAGGACAAACAAACTTGGCTTGGTGAGCGACAGGTTCACAAGGCAGTTTGTAAACCACCACACTCCATCGAATAACCGACCGTCGAATGCAAAACCATCCAGGATGGGGAGCACGCCCAGAATCACCACCGGGATGCCGATGCTGACCACCAGCTTGCCGGCGGCAAGCAGCCGGTAGTACAGCACAGTGATACAGTACCCCACGAACAGGGAGACAAAATAAGCCAAAACCATGTACAAAAACACCCACAGGATGGCCAATGCACCACTTTGCCCCTCCAAGCCAAGTACCCGCACTGCTGCATCATTCCCAGCTGCACCAGCCAGGCCAAGCCCCAATCCCAACGCAAACAATTCATCTATAAGAGCCATGCCGACAGCAATAACGCCGCCGGCCAACAGCCGCCCCGCAAACACACTGCGGCGGGAGCAGCCGTTTTGCATCAGCATCAGGAAATTCTCTTTGAAGCTGCACAGCCCCACCACGAACAGGAAGATGACGCTGGCCACCGGGTAGAGGGTAAGTTGCACACGCATTTCGGGGGTGCCCCATGCGGCGACATAAACGGGGCTTATGACCTGTACGCCAGACACGGCGTTCGCTGACAATGAAAAGACAACCACCGTCACGCACGCCATCACGATGTAAAATACCAGGATGGCAAACAGCGCATCCTTCAACTGGTACCGGAATGAAGCCTTCACATTCGTCCCCATCACGCCACCGTCCCTTCCGTATCGTCACCCGTCATCTGTACAAACAGCCGCTGCAGGTCCAGGCCGCTCACCTCCAGCCCTTCGGGCAGTTCAGAAGCCCGCTCGCCCCACACATAGGCGGTCTTCAGCCCCCCAATGCTGTCCGATCCCATCAGTGTGCGGCCGGCGGTGTAGGCGTCCACCCGGGCGGCCATGCCGCTTACTGCGTACCCCTGCGCCAGCAGCGCGTCGCGCGGGGCCTGCCTGAGCACCCGTCCCCGGTGCAGGATGACCACCTCCTCCACCAGCGCGGACACCTCCTCCACCAGGTGGGTGGACAGCACGGCGCAGAACGGGTTTTCGGCATAGCGGGCCACCAATACCTTGTAGAACAGGTCGCGATGGCCGGCGTCCAGCCCCAGCACCGGCTCGTCCAGTAGCAGATATGGTGCGGCTGTAGACAATGCGATGACCAACTTGAAGATAGTGTTGTACCCGGTGGACAGCCCCCGCACCTTGCTGCGCAGCGGCAGGCCGAACTGCCCTGCCAACTGCTCGGCGAACGCCCTGTCGAACCCCGGCCAGAACACCTGCGACCAGCGCAGTGCCTCGGCCACGCGCATGCCTTCGGGGTACAGGGTGGCCTCCCCCATCATGCATATCTTGCGCAGGGCGTCGTCATTTTCGGCAACCGGCGCGCCATCCAGCGTGATGCCGCCGTTTGCAAACAGCCGGCCGGCCATGGCGTTCAGCAGCGTGGTTTTTCCCGCGCCGTTGCGTCCTAGCAGCCCATACAACTTGCCGGGCTCAAAGGTGGCGCTCACGCCGTCCAGGGCGCACACCTTGCCGTACTGCTTGCTCAGTTCCCGTACATGGATCCCTTCCATTTCTTCTCCCGTCCTTTCCATGGGATCTGTCTTTTCCGGCTGCACTGTGGCGGGTTGCCCATTCATTCAAATGCCTCCTCCGCCAGCAAGAGCATCTCCTCTTTGTCAATGCCCAGGCGTTTCGCCTCGTCTGCCATGGGCAGCACATATGCCCGGCAGAAGGCCGCCCTGTGCTTTTCGCGCAGGCGGGCCCTGGCCCCCGTGCACACAAACATGCCCACCCCGCGCTTTTTGTACAACACCCCTTCGTCCACCAGCAGGTTGATACCCTTGAGCGCTGTGGCGGGGTTGATGGTATAGCGCACCGCAAATTCGGTGATGGAGGGCACCTGCTCCTCCTCGGCAAAAACGCCCGACAGTATACCCGCTTCGATACCTTCGGATATCTGCAAAAAAATGGGTTTCTCGCCGCCTGTATCTATCTGCATGCCGCGCTCCTTTCTGTTCGGATAACGAAGATCACATTTTACGCTTATTTAGTTAATCACTCTAGTAATTAACTAATATTATACTCCATTTTTCGATCCTGTCAAGAAGCTCGCAAAAAAGGCCACATCCGTTGACGCCGGTGGAATGCAGCGCGCGGGCCGACCGAGCCCTTCGCACACGCTTGGCAGGGCAAAGCGCATAGGGTTCTCACGTAGCGCCGCCTACTGTTTAGGCATATTGTGCAAAATCAGGTCAAATCTTTGCAATAATTGCCATAATGATTGACGGCATCCAACCGAATAAAGATAATAGAAGTGATATACTACTGGTTTAGAAGGAATTGTGCCAAACCACCCCAAAATGAGACCCGACAGGAGGTTTTGAACGGATGATCTGCCCAAACTGCCATACGCCCCTTCAACAAGATCAACTGGTCAAGGCGAATGTGCGGGGGTTTGAAAACGTGGATCTCGTGTATGACACGCTCTGCCCCTTCTGCCACGCGCACATCGGCCAGATGTTCTGGGGCAAGCTCACCCTGTACACCGCACATGGCCGTGGCGAGAGCATCGCTCCTCCTGCGGCGGAGTATGACCCCATCCGGCGCCCTGCCGGTGTCCGCATCTGCCCTCATTGCGGGGAACCATTGCCGGACAACCTGGAGGTACTGCCGCTGCAGCGGCGCCCACAAGACCGCCGCACACAAGACCGCCGCCATGGCGAGGACCGGCGCAAAGAGAATATTTTCTGGTGGGAGCCGGAGCGCCGAAAATCCACACGCCGCCAGATGCTGGAGCGCCGCCTGGGCAACGACCGCCGGACGCCCCGCGATGCGGCATTCCTGCAAGATATCGCACCCGACCATCCTATCCTGGAACCCGCCATACCCACTGCGCCGCCGCAAACACAACAGGCCGCCCCCGTTCCGGTGGCCCCCTCTCCCGCCGAGGCCGCCGCGCCCCTGTCCACCCTTGCGCAACGGCTGCGCACCCAACCTGCGGCACGCGCCAATGCGCCCACCCCGCCGGCGGGCACGCCGGAAAACCGCCAGGGGGATCGCCGCAAGAACCGCACCCCTGTATTATACGACCGCCGCCGCCCCGGAGCTGATCGCCGCAACCGAGGCGACCGCGACAAGATCAACAAATCGATCTGACCAGCCTTGTGCTATTCGCACAGCCTTCTGCCACACAAAGAAGCATCCCCCGCCACAATGCGGGGGATGCTTCTTTGCTTGGAAAACGACCGCTGTGTCAGGCCGGGATCTGGGTCGGATGAGCAGTGTAGAATTCGTCCACAGCCGCAAAGAACGCGTCAATGTTTGCCCACGGCGCAGTGGGCGGAATGTCGCAGCCGGAAGAGATGATGAAGTTGGGATACTGCGTACACTTTGCCATCAGGCTCAACGTCGCTTCACGCACGGATTCTGGCGTGCCGGAGAAGAAGTAGCGCACGGGATCCACATTGCCAAGCACCAGCACGTCGGCCGGGAACTGGGGCAGCATGGCAACAATGTCGCCGGCGTCGCCAAAATGGTAGGCCGCGGCGCCGATAGACAGCATCTCCGGAACAGATTTGGTAACCGACTGGCCGCAGTTGTGGTACACCACCATGAAGGTGTCGTCCTGTACAGCGTCCACGATCTTCTTGCAGTACACGGCGGAAAACTTGCTGAGTGCGGCGGGGGCCAACAGGCCGGCCGCGGGCTCGGCAATCACGACACCGTGGGCGCCGGCGGCCTTGTATGCTTTGATGTAATCGACAAGGAAGGCTGTAGTTTTCTCCAGCAGCATCTGCACAAGCTGGGGGTTGCGGCGGCAAAGCACAATGATGTTGGCCATGCCCGCCAGGCGCCCCGCCAGCGAGAAGGGGCCGATGGTACCAGCCAGCACCGGCCGGTCGGTGATGAGCTCCAGCGCCTTCTTGCTTGCCTCGATATACAGGCCGGTACGGCCCGCACCCACCTGCGGTACCTGCAGCGCTTCGGCCGCTTCCACATCCTCCACCAGCGCGCCGATCACGTTGGGCACCTCGTCGTCGGTGAAGCGGATCTCTGCGCCGAAGGCCTCCGCCTCCACCGAAAGGTCCATCAAAGACACCGCCGCCGCCGTGTTGCAGCGCTCGGCGATCATCTTCATACCCGTCGCCTGTGTATCGCTGTCCGAGATCAGGTCCTTCACCGTGATACCCATCAACTGGATGGACGGGAACGAGAGCACGGGCACCGCTTTCTTTGTCCCGGCCGCGATCTGTTCTTCTCTCCACTTGCGCATATCCATCATTAGTACCTCCCGTGGCCATTCAAAAGGCCTTTTCTTTAAAATACGTTTATACGCTTTCTTTTAATTAACATTCTAACTAATTTATTTTTGATAACGCTTGTGTGTTTTGCTTGATTTTGTTTGTTTTGTCGTATTATTTGTATTGTTTTTCGCTATTTTATAGCTCTTTCTTTAATTAGATTATAAATTATATTGCATCAAATTGCAAGCGTTTTTGTCACAGTTTCCCACAAAAATAGTTCGCATTTTTTGTGCATAAAATCATCCCCTGCCACTTTGCAGTGACAGGGGATGATTTTAATTCGCAGTATCGATATATTTATGTAAGCTTTACAATGAGACACTCGGCGTGGCCACGCAAACGGACACGTCCGCTGCCCGCCGGCAGGAAGAGGCAGTGTCCCATAGGCAGGCTGCCCCGCCAAGTTTTCGTCTGCACTTCCATCTCGCCCTCCACACAAAGCAGGGCCGCAAAACTTGTCTTACGCACCATATAGGCACAGTCGCCGCTCATCTGCAGATGTTCCACCGCAAAGCCACTCGTGGCAGCCAGCAGATGCAGCGTGTGGTCCGGCTGCTGCACCAATGTGCGCGCGCCCGGCGCTGCCAGGCACGCCGGGCCCAGCCGGGCAACCTCCAGCGCCTTGTCCACATGCAGTGGACGGGGCTTCCCGTCCAGGCCCAGCCGCCCAAAATCGTACAGCCGGTAGGTCAGGTCAGAATTCTGCTGCACCTCGGCCAGCAGGATGCCCGCACCGATGGAATGCACCGTGCCGGCCGGGATGAAATAGAAGTCGCCCTTTCGCACGGGGAGCTTGCCCAGCACCTCGTCCAGCGTGCCATCGGCTACCCTGCGGCGCACCTCGTCCCGGCCCACGTCACGCGAAAATCCCGCATAGATAAATGCGTCTTTGTCGCAGTCCAATATCAGCCACATCTCGTTCTTGCCGCACTCTCCGGTGTCGTTCCGCGCATAGGCGTCGTCCGGGTGCACCTGGATAGAGTTCGCCTGGCGCGTGTCCAGAAGTTTCACCAGCACCGGAAAATCAAGTTCGTGCGCATAGGTGCGCCCAACCAGTTCCGGATACCGCACCACCAGTTCGCCGAACCGCAAACCGGCAAGTTCCCCTCCGGCCACCGTCGTATTTGCGTCGGGGCGCGCCGCCAGCTCCCACCGTTCGGCAAGGGGCAGCTCCTCGTCCGTGCCATCCATGTGTTCACTCAGGCGATGGCCGCCCCACAGGTAGTGGCGAAGATCTGGTTTTAGAAAAAAAGGCTGCATATCGTTTCCTTCATACCATAAATTGCGCGCAACCGCGCTGCCTTGGGGGCGCGCCACAGGCTCACCCGCCCCGCCGGCCCAGCAGGCCTTCGGTTTCCAGGCGCGCGCGCGCTTTTTCGCCCAGCACCTCGGGCGAAAACTGGTCGCGCATCAGCGCGGCGCCGGCGGCGCCCAGTTTTTGGGCAAGCGCCGGGTCTTCGGCCAGGCGGCGCATCTGGCGCGCCGCGTCTTCTACATCCGGCTCGGACCAGGTCGTACCGATCCGATACGGGCCATAGTCTTTTTCCAGCGTGACAAGCTTGTACGCCACCGGGCAGCACACCTCGGGGGTTGTATACTCCATGTTACCGCTCCAGCCTGTAACGATGGCCGGCTTGCCCAGGTACATGGCTTCGGCCGGCCCCAGGCCAAACCCCTCGCTACGGTGCAGCGAGACGTAGGCGTCGCACAGGTTGATGAGCGCGTTCAGCCGCGCGCGGGGCAGGTTGTCAGTGTACAGGCGCACGTTGGGGCGCCCCTCCAGGCTGCGCAACAGGGCCAGGTCCTCGGGGGTGGCGGCGTCCAGGCCGCTGGCCTTGATAAACAGCGTCGCGCGCGTGTCGTTGCCAAACGCCCTATCGAACGCCTCCACCACGGCGCGCGGGTTTTTGCGCTCGGCAATGCTGCCCGCGCTGTACATCATCAGGAAGGCAAAGCTGTCCTCCGGGATGCCAAAATCCGCCCGGCGCGCCGTTTTGTCAACGTCGCCCACCACCACCGCGGGCGGCAGCGAAAAGACCGGCACACTGCTCTTGGCCCGGATGGCCTCCGCCGAAAACGCGCTGATCGTCCAGATCTCATCCAGCTTCTCGAACAGATGACACCATGCGTCGGGGAATTCCGGCTGCTCCCATGCCCAGTACCCGATGTTGTAATGCCCGCGCAGCGCATCGGGCGAAAGGTCGCGGAAAAACCTGCCCATCTCGGCTGCATTCACATAGATCAGGTTCACCTTGTGGTCGAAGGTGTTGGTGATGCTGCCGGCCAGCTCGGTATTGCTGTAAACGTGGGCTTGCGGCACGGCCACCTCCACAATGGACAGCGGCACCTCCCCGGCTGTGAGCAGCCGCGCCAGCGAGCGGCTGTGCTCTCCGAGGCCAAAATCTCCCCGTACATAGCCTACGAGATTGACCCCCTCCGGGTAAACCGGCAGCGGTTTTTGCGGCGGAGCCATATGCAGCCGACGGCGCACGCGGTTGCCAAAGCGACGGCTTTCCACTTCCAGCCGGGCGCTCACCTGCTCACACTTCTCTCCCAACACCTCGCTGTAGGCCGCGGGCAGTTCGTATTCCTTCACACCGTGCAGCAAAAACCAGCGCACACAAGGGATGCGGTCCTCCCGCTGTATGTCGGGGAAGGCCTCGCGCAAGTCGCCACGCTGCCTGTAGATGGCCGCAAGCGTGGCGGTGAGGGGAACGCCCTCCAACTCGCCCAGCACGGTCGTCGCATCGGTGAACTGTGCGCGGCACGCGAAAGGGTCGCCCCCGCAAGCGGTGCGCAGGCGGTAGTCGTGGAAAAAATATTCGCGCAACAACGGGAACACCGGTGTGCCGTCCTCGAACCGGTCGTAGGCGTACTCTTCCGGCAGGCCGGGCAGCCTGTCGGCCGCCGTTTTGTACGCCTCGTACACCTCGGCCAGGCGCGGGTGCCCCTCCAGGAACAGTTCGGTGGGCGAAGCGGCAAAACAGGCGAACATGGGCGCCCGGCCGTCTTCTTCACAGGAATAGTCGGACGTCACCACCAGCGGGCGCATCAACGTATGCCCGCAACCAAATTCATGCGAGTAGTCCATCCAGTGCTGATAAAATCCATAATCAGGATGCGGATTGTCCGGCGCGCCCTGTTCCTTGTCAATGGCGGTGACGGCAATGCGCCGCATGTAGGCAAATTTGTCGTCCACCCACGCCAGGAACTGCCGCATGGCCGGCCCGTAGCCCACAAGGTCCAGCCCCATCATGGACAGGTCAAACCGGCCCACCGGCATCTCCATAGGAGGACGTTTGTTTTTGTAGATGGGCGGCGCTTCTATTGATACGATGGCATCCGCACCGGGCGCCTGCGCCAGCCCCGGCACCGGCGCCAGGAAGAGCGAATCGGGATAGAGCAGCAAGCAGGCCTCGTACCTGCCGTCGAACCACTGCAGCACCCGCACCGAGGTGGCCTGCCTGAACTCTTCCTGATTGTAGAAAAAAGCGTTGTCTAAAAAATACGCGTCCCACAATTCTCTGGCGGGCAGCAGCTGGAAGGGTAGCTGGGCGGGGTCAACCCCCTCTGGCAGCGAGTCCAAGCAGACGACGCACCTGTCGTAGCTGGGCAAGTACATCTGTACCGATTCCATCAATAACGTGCCCGCGCCCAGCTTGCACGCCGGCAGCACGGTGACGGCTATCATCTTTTTCATGTATCTTTTTGTCCTTTTGTCAAATTTCGCCACTCGTCCAGCGTCTGGCGCAAGGTTTCCTCCAGCGGGATACGCGGCTCCCAGCCACACAGTGCGCGCAGCTTTCCGATGTCCGCCCGTAGGTCCGGCAGGTCGGACGGGCGCATGCGGGCGGGGTCCTGTTCCACGCGTATAGGCACCGCCGCCAGCGCCAACACGCGCCGCAGCAGCTCCTCAATGGGTACAGAGCAGCCGCTGCCCACGTTGTAGGTCTCGCCCGCCTCGCCTTTTTCCGCCAGTTGCAGGTAGGCCGCCACGATATCACGCACGTCGCAGAAGTCCCGCTTTGCAGCAAGGTTGCCCACCCGCATCATCGGCTCGCGCAGGCCGGCTTCAATCTCCGCCACCTGCCTGCAAAAATCAGGCAATACAAAGCCCGGCGCCTGCCCCGGTCCAATGTGGTTGAACGAACGGGTGCACATCACCTGCAGGCCGTACGCTTTCGCATACACCCGGCCCAGCTGGTTTTGCGCGTTCTTGGTGACGGCATACAGGTTGCCCGGCCGGGGCAGTGCGTCCTCCCGCACCGGGTTTTCCTCCGGGCGCACAAAGCCGTATTCCTCGCTGCTGCCCACCAGCAGCACCCGGCATCCGGGCACTACCTCGCGCACGGTCTCCAGCACGTTCACGGCGCCCTCCAGGTTCACCCGGGCGGTGAAGGCCGGCTGCTTCCACGCAAGCGCCACGTTGCTCTGCGCCGCCAGGTGGAACAACCACTCCGGCTTTTCCGTCTCCAGCAGAGCGCGCAACGGCTCCGGCTGCAGGATATCCACCGAATGCACGGCAGCAAGGCCGGGCAGGTCCAGTTTTTCATTTTCCAGCTTTGTGGCAGACACGCGAAAGCCGCCGGCCTCGTGCAGGCAGCTGATCAAATGCCCGCCCACAAAGCCAGCGGCGCCCACAATGAGCACTCGCTTTTCGCGTTCCGCCATTATTCTTTCTCCACTAGTTCCAGATCCCTTTTTGCCATACGCTGCACCAGCTGCTCAAAGCTCACCTCGCGCTGCCAGCCCAGGTTGGTTTCTGCTTTTGTGGGGTCGCCCAGCAGAAGTTCCACCTCCGCCGGGCGGAAGAACGCCGGGTTCACCCGCACCACGGTCTTGCCGTCGGCGCGGTTGACGGCGTGCTCGCCCACGCCGCTGCCCTCCCAGGCGAGGCTAAAGCCCATACAGGTGAAAGCGGCGTCCACAAACTCGCGCACGGTACGCGTCTCGCCGGTGGCCACCACATAGTCGTCCGGCGTGTCCTGCTGCAGCATCAGCCACATGGCGCGCACATAATCCTGCGCATGCCCCCAGTCGCGCTTGGCGTCCATGTTGCCAAGCTCCAGGCACTCCTGCCGGCCCAGCGCGATGCGCGCAGCCGCGTCGGTGATCTTGCGGGTGACGAACTCCTTACCACGGCGCTCGCTTTCGTGGTTGAAGAGGATACCGCTGCACGCGTAGGTGCCAAAACTCTCGCGATAGTTCACAGTGATCCAGTGCCCGTACAGCTTGGCCACGCCGTAGGGACTGCGCGGGTAGAAAGGGGTCGTTTCGCTTTGGGGCACGGCCTGCACCTTGCCGAACATCTCGCTGGTGGACGCCTGGTAAAACCGGGCCTGCGGCTTCTCGGCGCGGATGGCCTCCAGCATATTGGTCACACCCACGGCGTCTATCTCGGCCGTGGCCACCGGCTGCTCCCAGCTGGTGGAAACAAAGCTCTGGGCGGCCAAGTTGTATACTTCATCCGCCCCGCTGTCGCGCATGGCGCGCAGCAGGGACACAAGATCGGTCATATCCGCATACATAAAACGAATGTCATCCCGCAGATGCGCCACGTTGCCGTAATCCAGCGTGCTCTTGCGGCGCATCAGCCCCCACACCTCGTACCCTTTGTCCAGCAGCAACTCGGCCAGGTAAGAGCCGTCCTGCCCGGTGATACCGGTAATCAATGCCTTTTTCAAACCGTTTCCTCCAAATCATTCCTCTTCGTCTTTTCTATGCGTCGGGGCGTGGTGCAAAAGCTATATGTCCCCATTTACAGGTACTCGTCCATGCCCTTCTCTTTCAGCAGCGCCACGATCTTCTTCACATCCTGGGCGCTGTACTTGTCGCACACCAGCACGGCGTCGGGTGTTTCCACCACCACCAGGTTGTCCACCCCCACGCCGGCAATCAGGCGTCCGTTGGAGATAAAAGTGCTGTTCTCGCTATTCGCGGCCAACACGCGGCCCACCTGCACGTTGCCGCATTCGTCTGCCTTGTTCACAGCGTCCATATTGTACCAGCTGCCCACGTCGCTCCAGGTGAAGCCGGAGGGGATCGCATACACGTTGTCCGCCTTTTCCAGAAGGGCGTAGTCGATAGAGAGGCCTTCCACCGCATCGAAAGCAGCACGCACGGCTGCATCGAAGCCGGGCGTGCCCGCCGCAGCGCCAATCTCTTTGGCCAGAGCGGACACGCCGGGCGCATGGGTGGCAAGGCCGGCCAGCAGCGTTTGTGCCCGCCAGATAAACATGCCGCTGTTCCACAGGTAGCTGCCGTCTTCCAGATAGCTTTCGGCCGTTTTCTGGTCCGGCTTTTCCACAAAGCGCCGCACGGGGTACACGTTCGCAAAGCCCTCTTCCGGCTCCTCGGCAAAGTTGATGTACCCATATCCCGTCTCCGGGTAGGTGGGCGTGATGCCCAGTGTAAGCAGGGCGTCGCGTTGTTCTGCAAACACCGCGCCCGCGCGCAGCACGTCCATGAACAGGCGCTTGCCGTGTATGATGTGGTCGGACGGCACAATGAGCATGACGGCGTCACCATAGCGCTGTGCCACCACAGCCGCCGCAAACGCCACGGCGGGCGCGGTATTGCGCGCGCACGGCTCGCACAGTATGTTTTCACGCGGGATATCCGGTGCCTGCTGCGCCACGATGTCGCAGTAGGCCTCGTTGGTCACCACATAGACGTCCTGCGCGTCCACAAGCCGCCCCATCCGCTCAACGGTAAGCTGAAAGAGCGTGCGGCCGTCTCCTGTGAGTGAGAGGAACTGCTTGGGCAGGTTTTTTCGGCTTTGGGGCCAAAAGCGCTCCCCCTGCCCGCCCGACAGGATGACCGCCACCCGTTTCATCTGCGTGTTTTCCGCCATCAGTCCGCCCCCTTCTTGCCCAGCAGGCGCGCCGCCAGCGCGCGCAACTCGTCCAGCCGCGCCTCCGCCCCGGCGCGGCTAGCGCCCACGGCCGAGACGTACACCTTCATCTTGGGCTCGGTGCCACTGGGGCGGATGACCAGCTTGGACAGGTCCGAAAACGAAAAGGAGAGCACGTTCGCAGCGGGCAGCGCCTGCACACCCTCTGGCAGGGCGCCGTCTCCGGTCTTTTCCAGGTAATCGTACCAGCCGACGCAGGACACGCCCGGCAGGCCATCCCTGCGCCACGCATCCATCTTCTCCTGCATCTCGCGCATGCCGTTTGGCCCCTCGAAAGCGCCGTCCGCAAGGTCGGCCAGGTAGTAGCCGTACCGCGCGTACAGTTCCTGCATCCGGTCCAGCAACGTCTGACCATCGCGCTTGCAGGCGGCCGCCAGCTCGCACACCAGCATGGCGGCGTTCACAGCGTCCTTGTCCCGCACATGGCTGCCCGAAAGGTAGCCGTAGCTCTCCTCAAAGCCGAAGAGATAGTCCCCCACCCTGCCCTGCGCTTCCAACAGGCCAATCTGCTCGCCAATGAACTTGAACCCGGTGAGCACCTCGCGCAGTTCCACGCCATAGTGCCCGGCAACGGCCAGGGCCATGTCGGTGGTCACCACCGTTTTCACGGCCACCGGCGCTTTAGGCATGCTGCCATTTGCAACGCGCGTGCGGCAGATGTGATCCAACAGCAGCACACCCACCTCGTTGCCGGTGAGCAGCTTGTACCCGTCCTCAACGCGCACGGCCACGCCCAGGCGGTCGCAGTCGGGGTCGGTTGCCAGGGCGATATCCGCCCCGGTATTTTGGGCCAGCTCCACAACAAGGCGCATCGCCTCGGGTTTTTCAGGGTTCGGGTACGGGCAGGTGGGAAAATGGCCATCCGGTTGCTCCTGGTCGGGCACCACATCCACCGCCATGCCCATGGCCGACAGCGCGCGCGTCACGCATTCGAGACCCGCGCCGTTCAGCGGCGTGTAGGCCACGCGCAGGCCTTCGGCGGGGCAGGCGTCCACCCGCAGGGCCAGCACCGCCTGCACAAAGGCGTCCAGAACCTCCTCGCCAATGGTGCAAAGGCGCCCGGCGTCCACGGCCTCGTCGTAGCCCATGGTGCGCACACCCTCAAAGGGATCCACCTTTTCTATCTCGGCCTGCACGGCCGCCGCGGCCTCGGTGGTGATCTGCCCGCCATCGGGGCCGTATACTTTGTATCCGTTGTACTGCGCGGGGTTGTGGCTGGCGGTGATGCAGACACCCGCACCGCAGCCAAGGCGCCGTACAGCAAAAGAGAGTGCTGGCGTGGGCTCCAGGCGTGGGTACAGATGAGCCACAAGGCCGTTGGCCGCGCACACCTGCGCCGCCTCGCGGGCAAACAGGTCACTCTTCAGGCGGCTGTCGTACCCGATGGCCACGCTCCTTGCGCCGCCGCAGGCCAGCAGGTACTGTGCCAGACCCTGTGTGGCCTTGCGCACCATATAGATGTTCATGCGGTTGGTGCCCGCCCCCAGCAGGCCGCGCAAGCCTCCGGTGCCAAATTCCAGGTCGCGGTAAAAGCGGTCTTCCAGGCTGTCCGCACCCTCGCCGCGGGCCAGGGCCGCCAGCTCCCCCGCCACGTCCGCATCCTCGGTGGCACACTGCCGCCACCGTTCAAACAAACTCTCGGTAGACATACCGTCACCTTTCCAAAACTCAAAAATCGCCGGGCATCCACACGGGCCCCGGGCGCTCATTATAGACCAGAATTGTATAACGAATGTATCATACCATATATGCCGCACGGCGCACAAGGGATGCTCCTGTCAAACCTTGTCGAATCCACACGTATGCGTTCAGCTTTCCAGCCCCCGTTTGTATTCCTCGCCCCATCGCCACAATATGTCGTGGACAGGCTTCAAGCTGCAGCCCAGCCCGGTGAGGGAATATTCCACCCTTGGAGGCACCTCGGCGTACACCTCACGGTGCACCAGGCCGCTCTGCTCCATGGCGCGCAGGTGTTGGGTAAGCACCTTCTGCGAGATGCCCGGCAGTGATTTTTTCAGTTCCCCAAAGCGTTTGGTGCCGGCCAGCAGGTCGCGCACGATGAGCACCTTCCAGCGGTCCCCGATCAGCGTGAGCGTCGTTTCTACTGGGCAGGCGGGCAGTTCGTCCCGTTTCGGCATCTTTCTCCCTCCAAAGGCGCTATAATCAATAATAGTATCCAAACAGATACTATAGCACTTTTAAGTGCCTACTTTACGATTGATACTTTTAAGGATATCATAAACCCAGAGGCAGAAAACGTCAAGCCTTGCAACACAGATTCGGGAGGTAGTTTTATGAAGATCGCAGTGATCGGCGCCAGCGGGAAAGCCGGCAGCCTTATCGTGAAGGAAGCTCTTTCGCGCGGCCACGAGGTGACAGCCGTCGTGCGCGACGCGGGCAAAAGCATCCCACCCGGCGCAAAAGTGCTGGAGAAGGACCTGTTCTCCCTCTCCTGGAACGACATGAAGGACAACGAGGTCGTCATCGACGCATTTGGCGCCTGGACACCGGACACCCTGCCCCTGCACCAGACGTCGCTTGCCTATCTGGCCGACCTGCTGGCCGGCAAGCCCACACGCCTGCTGGTGGTAGGCGGCGCAGGCAGCCTTTACGTGGACCCCACCCACACCCAGCGGCTGATGGACACACCGGCATTCCCGGACATGTTCAAGCCCCTGGCGTCCAACATGGGCATCGCATTCGACGCGCTGCGCGGCCGCACTGACGTGAACTGGACGTATCTGAGCCCCTCGGCCAGCTTTGTGGCCGATGGCCCACGCACCGGCAGCTACACCGCCGGCGGCGACGAGCTGCTCACAAACAGCAAAGGTGAGAGCGAGATCAGCTATGCGGATTATGCCATCGCCATGGTAGACGAGGCCGAGAGCGGCGCGCACGCGGGCCGGCGCTTCACGGTGGTGGCAGGCTGACCCTTTCCCGGAATTACAAGGGGCACAAGGCAGGGTGCGGGGCTCTTATGTTGTGCTGATGTAAAAAAGAAGAAGGCCGGGGCCACAGGCAGTCCACGATCTGCCCGGGCCCCGGCCCTTTCATGTATGCCGGCCTTTGTCACCAGATGCCCATCAGGTACTGGACAAACAGGCTGGTGACCGTGATGCAGACCCAGCAGCAAAACCCCATGACCAGCGGCCTGCCGCCCGTCCGCACCAGCTTGACCAGGTTTGTGTTCAGCCCGATCGCCCCCATCGCCATCACGATCAAGAATTTGCTCAGCGTCTTGAACGGCGCAAAAAAAGCGGCAGGCACACCCAAACCGGTGGCAATGGTTGTGAACACTGATGCCAGCACGAACCCCAGGATGAAGAACGGGAATATCTTGCGAAAACTGACCTTCCCTCCACCCGGCGCATCCCTGCCCGCTTTGCGCGCGCCGTAGAACGCGAGCACCAGCGTAATCGGGATGATCATGAGCGTGCGGGTAAGCTTCACCGTCACGGCCATGTCCAGCGTGGCGGAGCCCAGGTTGTAAAGGGAATCCCAGGTGGACGCGGCAGCGGTGACGGAGGAGGTATCGTTTATTGCCGTTCCCGCAAAGATGCCGAACGCATCGCCAGACGTGGTGCTGAAACCCAGCACGCCGCCCAACGTGGGGAAGGTGACGGCCGCCAGCACATTGAAAAAGAAGATGACGGAGATCGCCTGCGCCACCTCTTCATCATCAGCGCCGATGACCGGCGCAGTAGCCGCGATGGCCGACCCGCCGCATATCGCGGAACCCACGCCGACCAGCGTGGATATCCTGCCCGGCACGTGCAAAAGCCTGTGCAGCAGATAGGCCACCACCAGCGCCACCGCGATGGTGGTGAGGATGATGGGCAGCGAACGCTTGCCGGTTTCCAGTACCACTGCAAAGTTCATGCCAAACCCCAGCAGGACAACCGCGGCCTGCAGGATCTTCTTGGACGCAAACCGCACCCCGGCCTCGATGCGTTCCCGCTTTTTTAGCACTAGCGCAAGCGCCATGCCCATCAATATTGCAAACACCGGTCCGCCAACAAAGGGGACGGCCTGTCCCAAAAACCAGGCGGCGAACGCGATGGCAAGGCTGAGGACAAGGCCGGGCAGATACCGCTTCCACATGTTCGGGGGTTCCTTTCGACAGCGCCGAGACTTCTCCACTGATTGTACAGCTATTGCACGGCAAATTCAAATGGATGTCCCCGAAGGACAGCCACCGCAAGATGAAATGCCCGGACGCGCACCTGCCGCGGTCAGCCCGCAACGGTGTTCACCACCTCGTCCAGCGCCTTGCGCCCGGTGGCGGAGGCGGCCGCGTCCGGCGGGGCCGCCGTGGGCCCGATGATGGTCACGGTCAGCACATCGTAGCCCTCGGGGATCCCATACAGGTCGCGCCGTTTTTCCACCCCACGCACCGGCGATATCAGGATGCGCGCGCCGTATCCCATCGATTCGGCCGCCAGTTGCAGGTAGCCCGCCGCCAGGCCGCAGTCGTAGTCCGTCATGCCCGCCGTCGTCTTCTTTTGGCCCGAGAGAACGACGGCCACGTTGCCCGGCCGGGCGCCGTCATACAGTTCCAAGACCAGCTTCTCACTTTTTACCACGGTGAAATGCCAGGGTTGTTCATTTTTGGCGCTGGGCGCCCGCACGGCGCCGCGCAGCATGGCGGTGATGTCTTCATCCGGCACCTCACCGTCCACAAAATCCTGCGCCGAATGGGACACGAACATCTGGGCCAGCACCGCGTTGCCTTCCGCCTGGCCCTGCCCGTTCGAGGCAGAAGCCGATCCTGCAAGCCCGTCCGATACATGCGGGGCCACCGGCGCCGGCGTCGTCTGCGGGGGCGTTGTGGCCGAGGATGCCGGCGCTGGGCCGCACCCGGCCAGCAGGACCATCCCGGCCAAAAACATCGCGTAAAATGGTTTTGCTTTCATGGCGATCTCCTTTTCCGCCTCTCCATTTTCCCGGTTGTTGTTCTCAGTGTTATTGCCATCAGCCGCACACCAAGGCCTGTGGCGCATTCTCATTATATGCCTAACCTGCACCCGTATTCAATCCGCCGTATCGGCCGGCACACCACAAAAAGGCCGAAACCCGAACGGTTGCATAAAACCGTTTCGGGTTTCGACCCTTGAGCGATCTTTTACTCCTCGTAAGCCGGCAACGCCTTCCTGAGCTGTGTATCGCGCAGCTTGAACTGCGAGACGATCTTCTGCAACAGCACACTTTGGGCGCTCAGTTCTTCAGCACTTGCGGCGCTCTGCTCCGCCGTGGCGCTGTTCGCCTGCACCACATGAGATATCTGCCCGATCCCTTCGTTCAGCTGGGCAATGGTTGCCGTTTGCCCTTTGGAATTGTCCGCAATCTCGCTGATGAGGACAAGGTTTTCCTGTGCGGTTGCACCCACGGCGCCAAGGCTTTCGTTTGTGCGTTCCACAATGGCGTTGCCTTCTTGCACCCGTTGCGAGCTTCCCTCGATGAGCGTGGCGGTTTCCTTGGCGGCTTCGGCACTCTTGGCGGCCAGGCTGCGCACCTCGTCGGCCACCACGGCAAAGCCCTTGCCGTGCTGCCCCGCACGGGCTGCCTCCACCGCCGCGTTCAGGGCCAGAATGTTCGTCTGGAAGGCGATATCGTCGATGACCTTGATCACCTTTTTGATGCTCTGGCTGC
>JAVBQQ010000027.1:0-45326 GCA_031548875.1 Oscillospiraceae bacterium | reverse complement strand
GTGCCCTAACGAATGTTAGGCGGGAGGCTGGCATACTGCTAGGCCCGCCTCTATCCCCGTTTTCCTTTGTTTTTAAACGGAAGCGCCGGAAGGTTTTTCCATTCCGGCGCTTGTGTATGGCCAAGTTGGCCTCTAATTGTGAAGAAACATCTCACTTGTAATAGTACAACCCGCCGGTACCCTCGAAGAGGAGGGTGGGGTCGATGGCCTGGTCGCCGATGCGGACCTCGTAGTGCAGGTGGGGGCCGGTGGAGTAGCCGGTGGTGCCCAACGTGCCCACTGTGTCGCCCTTTTGCACCATGGCGCCCTCGGCTACGGACAGCGTGTCCATGTGGTAGAAGTAGCTTTTCAGGCCACCGCCGTGGTCGATGATGAGGGTATTGCCGGTGTTGAGCAGATACTGGGCGAACAGCACCTTGCCGTTGTTGGGCGCAAGGACGGGGTTGCCGGTCTCGCCGTCGATATCGATGCCGGCGTGGCGCTCGGCGTCCGGAGAGCCGTTCGTGTAGCGGAACAGGCCGAACTCGGTGTTGATCTTGCCGTCGTGCGGGCGTGTGAAGGCGCCGCTCCAGTAGCACATGGCGTCGCCCACGCCGTAGAGAGGCGGCACGGTGGTGTTGAACTGCTCGTACGCCCACCAGCTGTTCGCCTCGCTGATGACCGGGTCCCACACGTCGATGGTGAGGTCCTGCCGGGTGAACTCCCCTTCCACGACGGTGCAGGGGATGTCCCACCGCTGGTCGCCCGCGCGCACGCTGACGGCGTAGTCCCCGGGAGCGCGGTCGTACGCCACGGGCACATAGGCAGTCATCGTCTTGATGCCCAGTTCGTCCAGGTTGCCGGGGGTCTCGCTCTGCACGAAGGGGATGCCGCCGCCAAGCTCCGTCTCGAGGGTGGGCTGCACATCCTGGGGCAGGTTGTACAGCCGCACGGCCAGCACATCGCCCTGTACAACGCCGTCGGCGCTGGCCTCCACGCGGGGGCCGGCCACGGCCACAAAGGTGGCGTTGTAGCTGAACACGCCGTAGGGCTTGCCTTTGTCGGGGAATTTTTCGCACGAGAGGGTGAGAGTGTACTGGCCGCTGTCCAGGAAGGTGTACTGGCCGATGTCTTCGGCCTTGCCCGTCCAGACGGCGGAATCGCCTAGCAGCAGCGAGGCCACCGATTCGTAGCCTTCGGGTGCGGAGAGGGTGAATTCCGCGCCCTCATCCAGCGTGCCGCAGTCCTTCGTTTTGCCGCCCGAGGTGCTGTACAAGTCCTTGAATATGAGGCCGCCCAGCACGGGGGCGTGCCATTCGTAGCTGTCGGCGGACACCGTTTCGCCCATCACGGTGACGGTGGTGTCGGGCACGACGCTCTCGTCGATGGAGCCGTATGTGAAATACAAAAAGCCGCCCAGCACAAGCGGCACGGCAAGAACGATGACCAAAAGCGTAATGAGAAGACGCTTCATGCATGAACCCCCAGCGGTGATTAATCTGCTAAAATATAGTATACCACATTACAGCGAGGGGTGAAATGATAACTTTGTTACAATTTTTGCCCCGCCGCACGCGTGGCGTTTTTTAAAAAGACAGATAAAATCGAACCGTCCTTGTCACACCCGCCCTTTTGGCGTATAATAATTGACTAAAGACAACACGGCCATCTGGAGGAATAGTATGGAACGCACTACGGTACAAATGTTGTACAAGCAGCCCCCCGCCGACGGCACGGCCGTTTTTTTGTGCGGCTGGGCAAAAACCATCCGAGATTCGAAGACCATCGGCTTTATCGAGCTGAACGACGGCTCCGCCTTCAAAAGCGTACAGGTGGTGTTCGAGGAGGGGAAGCTGCCCAACTTCAAAGAGGTGGCCAGGGCGGGCGTGGGCTCGGCACTGGCCGTGAAGGGAACGCTTGTGCACACGCCGGGCGCAAAACAGCCGTTTGAGCTGAATGCAGATGAGATCGTGATAGAGGGCGACAGCCCGCCCGAATACCCGCTGCAAAAAAAGCGCCACTCGATGGAGTTCCTGCGCACGATGCCCCACCTGCGCGCCCGCACAAACACGTTTTCGGCGGCGTTTCGCGTGCGCAGTGTGGCGGCGTACGCCGTCCACCGGTTTTTCAACGAGAACGGCTTTGTGTACATCCACACGCCCATCATCACCGCCAGCGACTGCGAGGGCGCGGGGGAGATGTTCCGGGTGACCGCGCTTCCACCGCTGGACCCGCCCCGCACGCCCGAAGGCGGGGTGGACTATGCCTGCGATTTCTTTGGGCAGGAGACGAACCTGACCGTGTCCGGCCAGTTGGAGGCCGAGGGCATGGCGCTGGCCTTCTCGAAGGTGTACACCTTTGGGCCCACCTTCCGCGCCGAGAACAGCAACACCCCGCGCCACGCGGCCGAGTTTTGGATGATAGAGCCGGAGATCGCCTTTGCGGACCTGGCCGACGATATGGACCTGGCCGAGGCGATGGTGAAGTACGTGGTGGAATACGTGCTGGAGAACTGCCCGGATGAGATCGCCTTTTTTGGCCAGTTTGTGGATAAAGAGCTGCAGGCCCGCCTGCGGAACCTGGTGGACAACAGCTTTGAGCGCCTTACCTACACTGACGCCGTGGCCCTGTTGCAGAAGAACAACGACAGGTTCGAGTACAAGGTGGAGTGGGGAAGCGACCTGCAGACAGAACACGAGCGCTACCTGACCGAGCAGGTGTACAAAAAGCCGGTGTTTGTAACAGACTATCCAAAAGAGATCAAGAGCTTTTACATGCGCCAGAACGACGACGGCAAGACGGTGGCCGCCATGGACATGCTGGTGCCCGGCGTGGGCGAGCTGATTGGCGGCAGCCAGCGTGAGGAGCGGCTGGACAAGCTGCAGGCCCGCATGACGGAGATGGGCATGGATGTGGAAACGTACGAATGGTTTTTGGACCTGCGCCGCTACGGAACCGCCAAGCATGCGGGCTTTGGTTTGGGTTTTGAGCGGCTGGTGATGTACCTGACCGGCATCTCCAACATCCGCGACGTGCTGCCCTACCCGCGCACGGCGGGCGGGCTGTACTGAGGGCGACAGTGTTGGAACAGGAAAAGGCCCGTGCGGGGGAACCGGCGGCGGTCGCGCTGCCGGATATCGCACCGCCGCTGCTGGCATGGTACCACGCGCATCGGCGGGTGCTGCCCTTCCGCGAGCGCCCCACGCCCTACCGGGTGTGGGTGAGCGAGATCATGCTGCAGCAGACGCGCATGGAGACCGCTCTGCCTTACTTCGAGCGGTTTGTGGCCGAACTGCCCGACGTGCGGGCGCTGGCCGCCTGCGACGAAGAGCGGCTGCGCAAATTGTGGCAGGGGCTGGGATATTACAACCGCGCGCGCAACCTGCAAAAGGCGGCGCGCGTTGTCCTTGAAAAGTTTGACGGCGACCTGCCCGCCGAGTATGATGCTTTGTTGGCGTTGCCCGGTGTGGGACCGTACACGGCGGGGGCTGTCGCGTCTATCGCGTTTGGGCAGTGCCGCCCCGCCGTGGACGGGAACGTGCTACGGGTGGCGGCCCGGCTGCTGGCCTGCGAAGAAGAGGTGACCGCCCCGGCCACCAAAGCGGCGCTGACGGCCGCAGTGGCCGCACGGCAGCCGGCGGAAGCGCCCGGAGACTACAACCAGGCGCTGATGGAGCTGGGGGCGCTGGTCTGCCTGCCGTCGGCCAATGGACCCCGTTGTGCAGAATGCCCACTGGCGGCGACTTGCCAGGCGCGAGTGGACGGAACACAGGCGCTTTTGCCGCGCAAGGCGCCGCCAAAGGCGAAGCGTGAGGTGCCGGTATGCATCCTGCTGGTGCGTAAGGAGGCCGATACAGCGGGCGGCGGGTGGCAGACGCTCATCCGGCAGAGGCCGGGCAAGGGACTTTTGGCCTCGATGTGGGAGCCGCCGCTGTGGGAGGAACAGCTCTCTCGTGCGCAGGCGCAGGAAAGGTTGGCCGGTCTGTGGCGCGAAGCGGACACAGGTGCTGTGGAACTGGGCCCCCCGCTGGCGCCTGGGGAGCACGTGTTCACCCACCGGGTGTGGCGCATGTACGGCTGGGAGGTGGCGGTGCGCGCGGGCACGCCTGCGCCGGACGGCTGGGTGTGGGCTACGGAAGAGGATTTGTTGCGAAAATACGCAATCCCAGCGGCGTTTACCGCCTGGTTGCCCAGCCGGATGTGAGCGCCCCGACGACAAGGAACGACACAAAGTTATGGTTGTAATGTCGGGCAAAAGCCGCTATAATGAATGTACAAACGGCGGTCCCCACAGGGGATGCCGCGGGCGAAGCCACGGCATGGCGCGTGTGTGCCGGCGGCCTGCCAAAAGGAGGTTTGGGCCATGATCATGGACGACCGTGTACGCGATTCTTTCCGCAATGCGGGCGCAAAGATGCGCGGCGTGGGCAGCAACATGCGGGGCGTGGGCCACGCGGCGGCAGCCGGCGCGGCGGGTGTGGCGCTGATGGCCGGGAACCTGGCCAGGACAGTGAAAGACAGGGCCGGCGATGTGCGGCCTTCGACTCCAAATAAAGGGGAGGGCATCATGATGAAAAAATCAACCCTGGTTGCGCTTTTGGTGGCTGTTGCGGCTGTTGCAGGCGTGTTGATTGCACTGTACATGTACGTGCTGCGCCGCGAGCGCGAACTGGACGAATACGAACAGCTTTTGTTCAGTGAGGATTTTAACGATGATCTGCCGGACGCCTTCGACGACGAGGACGACGCGAAGGACTGAGACCGCGCGGGACGATACGCAAAAGCAAAGAAAAACCGGCGGCTCTGTTTAGGAGCCGCCGGTTTTGTGTTGTTCTGGCTAGATGGGTTCTGTGTTTTGCGCGCTGGACATCTGCGTAGCTGGCGCCTGCACCGACACCTGGAACAGCGAACGGAAGGGCCGCTGCCGGGCCAGCACGTTCACAAGCAGCTGGGCGATGGCGAAGTCCACCATGCTGTGCACGACTGTGCCCACGCCCACCAGCATCAATACGGCGGTGACAAAGCCGGAATCGTAGGCCGAGGGGGCCATGAGGCCGCCAAAGTAGAAAAGGCCGGAGACGACTACCTCACACGCGGCGTGCAACAGGCCGATGAGAAATGAGAAGGTGAGCGACTTTGGCACCGAACGCAGCGTGTCCGGGTGTTTTTGCAGATAGAAGGCGCCCACCAGCGCAAAGACGAGGTGGGAGGCGGCGCGCAACACGATTACGAGGGGAAAGCCGCCGAAGAAGAAGCCCAGGGTGGTGCCCACGGCCACGGCAGCCGCCACCGAGGGCGAGATGCACATGGCGACGAACAGCGCCACATGGCTGGCCAATGTGAAGGAAGCCGGCTCGATGATGATCTTGAGCGGCGAGAACATGGGTATGATGATGCCGATGGCGATGAGGATGGCCGCCGTTGTCAGGCGTTGTACAGAAAGTGTCTTGTTCAAAGCAGTGCGCCCCCCAGAAGCAATAAAAGTGGAACATGCGGTCATTATTAGTATAGGGGAAAGGGCACCCACCGTCAAGGAATGTTTAGGAGTTAACAAAGCGTGGGCATGGCGAAAGGCTATCTTGACAAGCGCAACGATTGGTTGGTATAATAAATTTCTGTTGGCGGGTCTTGCGGCCCGCTGCGGTTGCGTGTGACCGGCTAGCTCAGCTGGCAGAGCATCTGCCTTTTAAGCAGAGGGTCCGGAGTTCGAGCCTCCGGCCGGTCACCAAAAAAGAGCCCCGGACGTCTCTCCCATGTGGAGAAGCGCCCGGGGCTTTTATCTGCCTGCCTATTCTGCATCCGCTTCGGCGCCTGCCAGCACCGCAAGCAGGTCGGCCGCCGTGAAGGGCTTGAACAGGCAGCCCACGGCACCCGCCGCCCGGGCGCTGTGCTGTGTCTCGTCGTAGGCAAGGCTGCTCATCACCACCACGCGGGCGGACGGCCACTTCTGGCGGATGGCAGTGGTGGCCTCGAACCCGTCGATGCCGGGCAGCACCACATCCATCAGGACGAAGTCCGGCCGGTGCTCGTGGTAGGCGCGGATGGCTTCCTCCGCGTCGCGGCAGGCGACGCACAGGGTGTACGCACTGTCGCTTAATATGTGGGCCACCTCGTCCTGCATAAAGCGGGAATCGTCCACCACCATCACGGTCTTCATCAGCGCTCACCTCCGGCGTTGTGTGCGGGTCAAAATGCAGTTTCTTCTTCTGCGCCCACCCAGCGGGGCTGGACGCACCACACGGCCTCACCGGCCGCCAGGCTGGCGGGGATGTCCAATATGCGCTGGTTCGCGCTGCCGCGGAAGCGCAGCGTCAGGCTGCGCTGGGCCTGCTCGTACCGGCCGTCCACCAGCACATCCAAAAGGGCCAGCAGGTCGGCCTGCGGGCCGCCCATGGCCAGCAGCTGTTCGAGGGTGTAGCCGGTGTAGGCGGCCAGTTCATATCCCTTCTCCCGCAGGAGACGTGCCAGCGGCAACAGCGCCGCCGCCTGGCAGAACGGCTCGCCCCCGGAAAAGGTGACCCCCCGGCAGAGCGGGTGCGCACAGATGCGCGTGAGCAGCTCGTGGGTCGTGTAGTAGGTGCCGCCTTCAAAAGGGTGGGTGGCAGGGTTGTGGCAGCCGGGACAGCCGTGGGGGCACCCCTGGCAGAACAGCACACACCGCAGGCCGGGGCCGTCTACGATCGAATCGCCGGTGAAGCCGGCGAGAGAGAGGGGAGCATCCGCTCCGCGGATGCTCCCGTTTTGTGCGTTTTTACGCATGGTTTCAGGCGGAAAGGTCGTGCTTGATGCGGTCGTTCTCCTCGGCCTTCTTGGCGTCGTTCCACTTGTCCATGGTGCCCACCAGATACCCGGTGATGCGGCGGATGCGCTCAAAGCCAACGCCTTGGCCCGCCTGGGCGCAATTGTGTTCGTTGTTCATCGTGAATAGACCTCCTGTTGGTGTTTGCAATTTTTTGTTCCCTGTTTTTGGTGCTTCAACCGCAGGTGTGCGCGTGGCGGCGCCTGCAGCTGGTGTTTTCGCAGGTCAGTTGTCGCAGGGGGTGCAGCCGGCCATCTCGGCGATTTCCGGATACTGGCGGCGCAGATTTGCCAGGCGCTCCGGGTCGATGGATTCGCCCTCCCGCCGGCCGCAGCGGGGGCAGACGTCCTTGATGACGCCTACATAGCCGCACACGGGGTCGCGATCCACCGGGTGGTTGATAGAGCCGTAGCCCACGCCGGCGTCGTGCATGCAGCGCACGATGGCCATGAATGCGTCCAGGTTCTCTGCGGTATCGCCGTCCAGCTCTACATAGGTGATATGGCCCGCCGGGGTGAGCGCATGGTAGGGCGCCTCAATCCGGATCTTGTCGTAGGCGGGGATGGGGTAGTACACCGGCACGTGGAAAGAGTTTGTATAGTAGTCGTGATCGGTGACGCCGGGGATGACGCCGTACTGCTTGCGGTCCATGCGCACAAAGCGGCCGGAGAGACCTTCGGCAGGCGTGGCCAGCATGGTGAAGTTCATCTGCATCTCGGCGCTTTTTTCTTTGCAGTAGTCGTTCATGAAGGCGGCGATGGCCAGGCCCTTCTCCTGCATCTCGGCGCTTTCGCCATGGTGCTTGCCGTACAGCGCCACCAGTGTCTCGGCCAGGCCGATGAAACCGATGGACAGCGTGCCGTGCCGCAGCACCTCGCGCAGTTCGTCGTCGGGTCCCAGCTTGTCGCTGTCCATCCAGATGCCCTGCCCCATGAGGAAGGGGTAGTTGCGCACGTGCTTTTTGCCCTGGATCTCGAACCGGTCGAGCAGCTGGCTGGCGGTGAGGTCCAGCGCGTCGCGCAGCTTTTTAAAGAACAGTTCCTCGTCGCCCTTGGCCTCAATGGCCAGGCGGGGCAGGTTGATGGAGGTGAAGCTGAGGTTGCCGCGGCCGAAAGCCGTCTGGCGCTGGGGGTCATACACGTTGGCCAGCACACGGGTGCGGCAGCCCATCGTGGCCACCTCCGTCTCCGGCCGGCCGGGAACGTAATAGGGCAGGTTGAAGGGCGCGTCGATGTTGGAGAAGTTGGGGAACAGGCGCTTGGCGCTCACCCTGCAGGCCAGCTCGAACAGGTCGTAGTTCGGGTCGGCGGGGTCGTAGTTCACACCCTGCTTCAGCTTGAAGATCTGGATGGGGAAGATGGGCGTCTCGCCGTGGCCAAGGCCGGCCTCGGTGGCCAGCAGCACGTTCTTGATGATCATGCGGCCCTCAGGGCTCACATCGGTGCCATAGTTGATGGACGAGAACGGCGTTTGGGCGCCCGCACGCGAGTGCATGGAGTTGAGGTTGTGCACCAACGCTTCCATGGCCTGGAAGGTGCGCCGATCTGTTTCTTTGCAGGTGGAGTCCGACGCGAAGGCGATGGCCCGGTCGGTCTCTTTTTCGCCTGCCACGGGGACCAGGCGCTTGCGTAGCGCCGCCAGGAACACTTCGTCGCCTGCGAGGGCGGGGCCCACGCCCGCCTGTGCCGCCACCTCCTCGCACAGAGTGCGCATGCCCTTGCGGTCCCACTCGCCGCCGGCCGCCAGCAGGCTGAGGGCTTTGGCGAGGTTTTCGGCGAACAGGCGCGCATATGTTTTGGCAACGCCCTTGCCCAGCGCGTAGTCGAAGTTGGGGACGCTCTGGCCGCCGTGCTGGTCGTTCTGGTTCGACTGGATGGCGATGCAGGCCAGCGCGGCATAGCTCTGGATGTCCTGTGGCTCGCGCAGGTAGCCGTGTCCGGTAGAGAAGCCGCCGTTGAACAGCGCCCCGATGTCGATCTGGCAGCAGGTGGTGGTGAGCGAGTAGAAGTCGAAATCGTGGATGTGGATCCAGCCCTCGCGATGGGCACGGGCCTGGTCCTCGGTGAGCAGGTAGTCGGCGTTGTAGGCCTTGGCTGCGGCCGAGCCCAGCTGCAGCATGCTGCCCATGGCGGTGTTGCCGTCCACGTTGGCGTTGTCGCGTTTCATGTTGCTCTGGCGTGCGTCCGCGTTGGTGATCTCGTCACAGGCACGCATCAAGCTGGTGTTGCTCTCGCGCACGCGGGTGCGCTGGGCGCGGTAGAGGATGTAGCGCTTGGCGGCTTCTTCGTAGCCGCCGCGCATCAGCGCCTTCTCCGCCTCGTCCTGGATGTCTTCGATGCGGTAGCTCTCGTCCGGTTTTCTCTCGGCCAGCGCCTCGCCCACCTCGTTGGCAAGGCGGGCCGCCGCGGCGGCGTCGTCAACGCCGCCCGCCGTCAATGCTTTCAAGATCGCGTTCGCGATCTTGGTTTCGTCATACAGCACCACCCGCCCGTCGCGTTTGGTGATCGTGCGCACCCCTGCTCTTTGCATGGAACATGTTCCTCCGCTGCTTTTTTATTGGCCTGCAAAACAATTGTCGTATCCTGTATCGATCGGCACCCGGTCTGTCATCGGAGGCGCCCGGCCTGCCCCAGGCAAGCGATGACCCAATGCAGGGCGCTACTGTACCACGTTAACCAGTAATCGTCTATGAAAAAAAGAGTACCACACTAGATATTGTGGTGTCAATCTCTATTTTACACAATATTTAC
Organism: Oscillospiraceae bacterium; assembly: GCA_031548875.1. Classification (GTDB taxonomy): domain Bacteria; phylum Bacillota; class Clostridia; order Oscillospirales; family Ruminococcaceae; genus JAAYCI01. Next base: position 35,798 of record JAVBQQ010000027.1, on the reverse strand, counting down.
AACATTTTGTTATTGTTGAGAAGTTGAAAAATGTCTTTTGCGGGGCAAAAACAGCCGTTTTCGCAAGCGGGGCATCGGAAGCTGGCGATGCGACCCCGATCGCATTGACAATCCTGCGCAGTTTGGCGAAGGAACGCCACACATTTGGCGCCGATCGTTATTTTCAAAACAAGTGATGATTTGTGCCTCCGGGCCTGGCGCGCATACATTTGCCCTTGCCAGGCCGGAGTGCTATACTGGACACATGACCCAAAACTTTTAACGTATTGCAAGGAGGACCCACCCGTGAAACTTGTGCTGTTGCGTCACGGTGAGAGCGAATGGAACCGTTTGAACCTGTTTACCGGCTGGACGGACGTTCCCCTTTCGGACAAGGGCCGTGAAGAGGCCGCCGAGGCCGGCCGTCTGATGGCCAAAGAGGGGTATGATTTTGACATCTGCCACACCTCCTACCTCAAGCGCGCCATCCACACGCAGAATATCGCCCTGCGTGAGATGGACCGCGACTGGCTGCCCGTTACCAAGAGCTGGCAGCTGAACGAGCGCCACTACGGCGCCCTGCAGGGGCTGAACAAGACCGAGACGGCCGAGAAATACGGCGAAGACCAGGTGCTCATCTGGCGCCGCAGCTTTGACGTGACGCCGCCTCCACTGGAGGAGGACGACCAGCGCAACCCACGCCTGCAGGCCCAGTACCGGGAGGTGGACCCGAAGCTGCTACCGCTCACCGAGAGCTTGGAGATCACCATCGCGCGGGTAATGCCCTTCTTCGATGAGGTCATCCGCCCGCAGATGCTGGCGGGCAAGCGGGTGCTCATCACCGCGCACGGCAACTCGCTGCGGGCGCTGGTAAAGGTGTTCGACGGGCTGAGCGACAAGGAGATCATCGATGTGAATATCCCCACCGGCGTACCGCTGGTGTATGAGTTCGACGGCGATTTCAAGGTGTTGGACAAGTTCTACCTGGGCGACGCTGCCGAGATAGAAGCCAAGGCGAAGAGTGTGGCGGCGCAGGGCAAGGCCAAGGGGTAAAGGAAGGGGTGGCAGGGATGCTGTTCGCTTGGGTGGTGGAGCTTGAGCGGAGGAGCGCCGCCCGCTTACGCCGGACGAGCACCCGGGTTCGGATTTGAAGGCATCCCTTTGTCTCAAGCGTATGAAAATGGACGTGTTACATGACCGCCACATCTTAAAAAGAAGGTGTACCAATGAAAACACTCGTTTTGAACGGCAGCCCCCGCGAGGCGGGGGAGACGGCCGCCCTGCTGGCCCCGGTATTGGCCGGGCTGACGGGCGACGTGCATCTCGTTTCGGCATTTTACGATGGCATCTCCGCCTGCATCGACTGCCGCTGGTGCTGGACGCACGACGGTTGCGCCGTGCAGGACGCGATGCAGGAGGTGTACGCCCGGGTGGAGGACGCGGATGCTGTGGTCATCGCATCGCCCATCAACTTTGGCACGCTCACGCCGCCGCTGCTGGGCGTGAAAAGCCGCTTCCAGGCGTACTACCAGCAAAAGTTTGATGCGCTGCCCCGCCGGGGCAGGCGCAAAAAGGGGGCCATCCTGCTCACGGGCGGCGGCTATGGAGGCCACGAACAAGCCCTGAAGGCGGCCAAAAGCATGCTGACGATCATGAACGCTGAGCTTGTGGGCACGGCGCTGAGCCTGCAGACGGACGACCATCCCGCCGCGCAGGACGAGGCTGCCCTCGCCGCCTGCCGCGAGATCGTTGCCAGATTGAACGAATGAGTTGAAGGCATGACCGGTATCAATCGCGGGGCGGCTTCTCATGCCCCGTGTGTTTTCAGTTTGCGCTATCCCGCCCTAACGGGCAACCGTTCCCAAGGAACGGAAGATGCACTCGAAAACGCCCCCTGGAAAGGAGAACGCCTTTCGTGAAGATTGTCGCGCTGGACACAGACAAATCCAACTCCGGGGATATCTCGTGGAAGCCCTTTGAAGCGCTGGGCGCGTTCGTCGCCTGGCCGGACACCCCCAAAGCGGAGGTGGCGGCCCGCATCGGCGACGCGGAGGCCTGCCTCTCGAACAAGACCGTCCTGACGGCCGATGTGATGCGCGCCTGCCCCAATCTGCGCTACATCGGCCTTCTATCCACCGGGTACAATGTTGTGGACCTGGGCGCCGCGCGGGACCTGGGCATCACGGTGACCAATGTGCCCGGCTACGCCACCGACGCCGTGGCCCAGCACACCTTTGCGCTGCTGCTTGAGGTCACCAACCACGTGGGGGCGCTGGGCGCCTCGGTGCGCGAGGGCAGCTGGCCCCGGCGAGGCTGGTGTTACTGGGACGAGCCGCTGGCCGAACTGGCCGGCAAGGTGTTCGGCGTCATCGGGTTCGGCAGCATCGGCCGGCGGGCCGGGCGCATCGCGCAGGCCTTTGGCATGCAGGTGCTGGCCACCGGTTCCCGCCCCACCGAAGAAGGTCGCACCATCGCCGAGTACACCCAGCTGTTCGACCTGCTGCACCGTGCCGATGTGGTGAGCTTGCACTGCCCACTGACGCCTGAAACGCAAAACCTCATCCGGCGGGAGACCATCGCCGAGATGAAGCCGGGCGCCATCCTGCTGAACACCGCGCGCGGGGCCATCGTGAACGACGAAGACCTTGCTTCGGCGCTGAACAGCGGCCGCCTCCTCGCGGCCGGGCTGGACGTGGTGTCCCGGGAGCCGATGGCGGACGACAACCCTCTGCGCACCGCCCGCAACTGTGTCATCACCCCGCATGTGGCCTGGGTGGCCAAGGAGACACGCGTCCGGCTCATCGAGGCCGCCGCGGCCAACCTGCGCGCCTTTTTGGCCGGCGAACCGGTCAACGTGGTGAGCTGATTTTATGAATTCAACGGCTGCTGCCCGGTGCAAGCGGCCATATCCACCGGAAAAGGAGGCCCCATGTCGGACATCTACCGCCCCATACGCCGCAAGGACCGTGCGCTGCCGCCCGAGGAAACGCTGCGCATCCTGGAGGAGGGCAGCTACGGCGTGCTGTCCACCATGGGGGAGGACGGCCGCCCCACGGGGGTGCCGCTCTCTTACGTGCTGCTGGACGGCGAGATCTATTTCCACAGCGCCATGCAGGGCGAAAAGACCGACAACCTGGCCCGGGAGGCCCGAGTGGGCTTTTGCGTGGTGGGGCCGGTGCAGCCGATTTTTGCGGGAACTTGCACCACCCTGTACGAGAGCGCGGTGGTGCACGGCAGGGCATCCCTCGTGCAGGACGAGGCGCTCAAGCGCCGGGTGCTGTTGGCGTTGGCGCAAAAATACCTGCCCGCCCACATGGACGCCGCGCTCCTTAGCGTCGAGCAGGGCCTTGCGCACACGGCCGTGTGGCGCATCACGCCCGGGCAGGTGACCGGGAAGGGACGGAAAGGGGATTGACCCCACCCTTTTTTGATGGTACACTACCAAACGCGAACATCGTTTTAGAAAAGATATTTATAGAAACGCCGGCGTTTTTTCACATGGCCGGCACAGGCGGTGGATACAATGGAAAACATCCTCTCATTAGAGCCCGTGCGTACCCCGCAGGACATCGCGGTGACGGCCGCGCTGGCCGACGCGATCTGGAACGAGTGCTACGCCGGGCTTTTGGCCCGCGAACAGATCCGCTATATGGTGGACAACTTTCAATCGACGGCAGCCATCACTGACCAGATCGACACGCAGGGGTACCTGTACTATCTCTTCCGTGTGGGCGGCAACAACGCAGGCTACATTGGCGTGCAGCCCAAGGATGGGCGCCTTTTGCTGAGCAAGCTGTACCTCCTGGCCAGCTACCGGGGCGAGGGGTACACCCCGATGTTGCTGGGCTTTGTGGATACCGTGGCCCGCCGCCATGGCTGCGGCGTGGTGTGGATGACGGCCAACCGTGGCAACGACCGCGCCGTGGCCGCCTACCGCAAGATGGGCTTCGCCCTTGTGCGCGAGCAGGTGGTGGACATTGGCGGCGGCTATGTGATGGACGACTTCGTATTTGAAAAGCTGGTGCCCTGACAGGCACGAGGAAAGGATCAATGAACGTGAGACACCACCTTCCAATGCGCAGGGGCGCCGCCCTGCTGGCCTTGCTTGCGCTTGTGCTGGTTTTGGGCCTGCCGCTGGCTGCCTGCAGCAAGGGCGATGATTCCGGTTCCGGTTCGTCGTCCGGCAGTTCCGTTTCTTCTTCGGACGGGTCTTCCGCATCCGGCGGTTCTTCCGTGTCCGTCGCCGCTTCGAGCAGTGTGCCGGGCGATGTGTCCGGCACCCAAAGCGGGTCGGATCCGGCGTCCGGTTCGGTTTCGGCGGCGCCCGCGGCTCCGGCCGTCTCGCTGCGCACCGATGCGCCATATTTCTGCCGCCTGGAGCGCTTTCGCGAAGGGCGCGAACCTTATATCCAGTTCGAAAAAGGCGAACGGTTCGTCTTCCGCTTCAATTCCGGAGAGGGGCTGTGTGAGGCTCGTGGCAGCTATACCGCCGCGGGAGGTACGCTCACTCTGCACATCGAAAAAGAAGACCTCACCCTCGAAAATTTCGAGTTGGAAGACTTTAGCGGCAGCGACCAGATGGAGCTGACCTTCACTTTGCAGGACGAATACCGCTTTTCTTACAGCGGGGGCGCTTTCGGGCTCACCCACAGCGGCGACCTGTTTGAGCAGGAGGGCGCGCCCAAGCCAAAGCCCGCCAGCAGCAGCGCGCCAGTTTCGTCGCCCTCGGATGCGTCGGGTGCTTCCGACGCATCGAGCGCATCGAGCGCGGCCTCATTCGCCGCGTCGTCCAAGGCGAAGTAAGAAGGTTGAACGAAACAAAAAAATAAAGCCCGTCCGGTCGACACCGGGCGGGCTCTTTGCGTCGAGGTCAGGTCAATTCGTCCTCCACCACGCGGGCGATGTTGTCCACGGCGGTTTGGATGGCCGCTTCGTCCAGGCCTTCAGCCATCACGCGAATGAGCGGTTCCGTGCCGGACACACGCACCACCACCCGGCCGTCTTCGCCCAGTGTTTCCTTTTGCTGGTTGATGGCCGCCTTCACGGCGTCGTTGTTGTAGAAGGCCAGCTTCCCTTCGGGCGAGACGGTCACGTTGCGCATCTCCTGCGGGTAGCGGGTCATTACCGAGGCGAGCTCGGACAGCTTGCGCCCCGACTGGCGCATGTGGCAGAGCAGCTGGATGGCCGTGAGCTGGCCGTCGCCGGTGGTGCAAAAATCGCGAAAGATGACGTGGCCGCTCTGCTCGCCGCCAAAGCGGTAGCCTTCCAGTTCCATCTCTTCCAGCACGTACCGGTCGCCTACCTTGGTTTGCACCATGTGGATATCGTTTGCCTCGCAGAACTTGGCAAGGCCCATGTTGGCCATGATGGTGCCCACCAGCGTATTGCGCCGGAGCTTGCCGCGCTGTTTCATGTCCAGCGCGCAGATGGCCATGATGAAGTCGCCGTCCACCACGCTGCCTTTTTCGTCCACGCACAGGCAGCGGTCGGCGTCGCCGTCGAAGGCCACGCCCGCGTCGTAGCCGCCCTCGCGCACAAGATCGCACAGGCGCTCCATGTGGGTGGAGCCGCAGTCCAGGTTGATGTTCGTGCCATCGGGGGCGGCGGCGATGATGCGCGCCTCGGCCCCCAGTTCCTTGAACAGTTTTTCGGCCGTCATGGCGGCCGAGCCGTTGGCGCAGTCCACCGCGACGCGCAGCCCGTCCAGCGAGGTGGGCACGGTGGTTTTCAGGTGCTCCACATAGACGTCCACTGGCCGCACCGCCCGGGTGCGCGCGCCCATCTGCTCACGCGTGGCGAGCGCGGGTTCACCGTCCTGTCCCTGCACGAGCGACTCGATGCGGTCCTCGAGGTCGTCGGGCAGTTTGAAGCCGTCTCCACTAAAGATCTTGATGCCGTTGTACTGGTAGGGGTTGTGGCTGGCCGATATCATGATGCCGGCGTCGGCCTTGTACTGGCCCACAAGATAAGCCACGGCCGGCGTGGGCACTACTCCCACTTCGATCACGTCCGCGCCCACCGAGCACAGGCCCGCCGCCAACGCGCTTTCCAGCATGTCGGAGGAGATGCGCGTGTCTTTGCCGATGACGACGAGCGGGCGCCGGCGCCGGCCCTGTGTGAGCACCGCCGCGGCGGCGCGGCCGATGCTCATTGCAAGTTCGGCGGTGATCTCCTCGTTCGCCACGCCTCGAATGCCGTCGGTACCAAACAGTCTAGCCAAATGATTGCCCACCTTCCGGGTTGGTTTTTTGTCGTAATGGCCGAACACCAGGCGGATCGTCCCTCACTCTGCACGCCGGGGCACGATATCGCCCGGCGCCTTGTAGATGGCGTTTTGGGGAACCACACCGCGCACACAGCTGAGCGGGTATACTGTGCAGCCACGGCCCAGCATACAGCCGGGGCACAGCACGCTGTTGCAGCCCACCTCCACATGGTCGCCCAGCATGGCGCCCACCTTCTTGCGGCCGGTGGGGCGGGCTTCGGCGCCGTCCTTCACCACCACGAGGGTCTTGTCGCTCTTCACGTTGGAGGTGATGCTGCCCGCCCCCATATGGGCCTTGTGGCCCAGGATGGAATCGCCCACATAATTGTAATGGGGCACCTGAACGCCGTCAAACAGCAGCACGTTCTTCAGCTCGGTGGAGTTGCCCACCACCGCGCCCTTGCCCACCAGGGCGCTGCCGCGGATGAACGCGCAGTGGCGCACCTCCGCCTCCTCGTCCACGATGCACGGCCCGGCGATGGACGCCGTGGGTGCCACCCGGGCGCTTTTGGCGATCCACACCCCTTCGGCCGGGTGATCGAACCGGTCGGCCGGAAGCTGCGGCCCCAGCTCGAGCAAAAAAGCGCCGATGCCGTCCAGCGCTTCCCACGGCCATTCGTGCGCCTCCAGCAGTGGCGTGGCCAGCGTTTTGGAATAATCGAACAGTTCACGGCTGGTGTAAATGGACATGGTAAAGGCTCCTTTGCGCGCTTGCGGGATTGCGTGGTGCGGGTGCTGGAGATACCAAATGCAGGGTGAATTCATACGAAAATAGTATACGACATGTGCGGTGGGATTGCAAATCCCGCCGAGAGACGGGGGAAGGAAGGACATTGGTTGCGACGAAACAATTATTTTGTACACAAATGGAAAAACGACAAAAATCGACGAAGTATCAATTTTATTCATATTTTCGCCAATATTTTTACGAAACTTGCATGAAGCGACAGTGCTTGCACAAGTTTTGCGTACTTTGGTTAATTCTTTTGCATAAATACTTTGATTTCCCCTTCCGAACAGGTATAATGAAAGCAGCTATTCGGGTTACAACTATACCCGGGAAGGAGCCACAAGCATGGATACAGCATCTGCCAGCCAGCCGGTACGCGTGCTCAGCGTATTTGGCACGCGGCCCGAGGCCATCAAGATGGCGCCGCTCGTACAGTGCATCCAGGCGTCGCCGGGCTTGGAGAGCCGCGTGTGCGTGACCGCCCAACACCGCGAGATGCTGGACCAGGTGCTGCGGGTGTTCTCGCTGCGGCCGGACTATGACCTGGACCTGATGCGTACGGGACAGACGCTGCCCCAGATTACCAGCGGCGTGCTGGGCGATTTCTCGAAAGTGCTGCGTGAAGCGGAGCCGGATCTTGTGCTGGTGCACGGCGATACCACCACCTGCTTTTCGGCGGCGCTGGCCGCCTTTTACGAGCAGATACCCGTGGGGCATGTGGAGGCCGGCCTGCGCACCTTCGACATGTACTCCCCCTTTCCCGAGGAGATGAACCGCTCGCTGGTGGGGCGCATTGCCACGATGCATTTTGCGCCCACCAGCAAGAACCGGGACCAGCTGCTGGCCGAGCGCTGCGCGAACAACATCTATATCACAGGCAACACGGTCATCGACGCGCTGCTGTACCTTGTGCGGCGGGACTACACCTTCCGCGAGCCGTCGCTGAACGGGCTGGACTACACCGGCAGGCGCACGGTGCTGCTTACCGCCCACCGGCGCGAGAACCTGGGCGAGCCCATGCGCCAGATCTTCACCGCGGTGCGCCGGCTGGCCGACCAACACGCGGATGTACTGTTCATCTACCCGGTGCACAAGAACCCCAAGGTGCAGGCGCCGGCCCGCGAGATACTGGGCGGGCATCCCCGCATCCTGCTCATCGACCCCATCGAGGTGGACGACATGCACAACCTCATCAGCCGCTGCTTTTTTGTGATGACAGACTCGGGCGGCCTGCAGGAGGAAGCCCCGGCCCTGGGAAAACCCGTGCTGGTGCTGCGTACCGAGACCGAGCGCCCCGAGGCTGTGGAGGCGGGCACCGTGCGGGTGGTGGGCGTGCGAACGGACGATATTGTGGACGCCGCAAACCGCCTGCTTGGCGACCCTGTTTTTTACGACACGATGGCACGCGCCGTGAACCCCTACGGCGACGGCCGCGCCTCCAGCCGCATCTGCGCGGCCATCCAACACTATTTTGGAATCGCCTCCGCCCGGCCTTTGGAGGAATTTGCCCCGGGGACGTGAAGCCGCCCCGGGCAGCAACAAAGGAAGAAACGCCCGCATGTCCCGCCGCAAGGAGACTACCGGATGGTTGATTTTTCACACCTGTTTGTCATCTTTGAATATTTAAAAAAGCTGGAATGGCTGAATCCATACCTGACGCAGGACACCGCGTGGATACTGGGAGGGAGCCTTGCGGTGCTCTTTTTGGTACTCTCTCTTGTGCTGAAGCCCCCGGCGGACGCCGCCAAGATCAACAAGAAGGTGTTGTTCCGTTTCCTGGCGCTTTTGTGTGCGATACTGGCGGGGCTTGCGGCTTTGCATGCCTATATCCCGGGCATGGAGGCATGGATCTCGGGCACGTTGCATGTCGACCCCGCCAATTTCATCGTGGTGGTGTTCGGCGCGGCGCTGGCCGCTGTAGCGGTGGTATTTGTGCTGCTGCGCCGCCGCCAGTCCAATATCCCGGATAACAACAGCGCGCTGAACAAGCGCCAGTCGTACGGGGTGTTTTTTGTGGCGGCCTGCGTGTTGCTGGGCTTCCTGCTGCTGTGGCGTTTCGTCAACCCCGCCTTTAACACGGTCATCCTCGCGCTCATCCTGTTCACCGAGATCATCAGTGTGGCCTTCTGGTTCTATGATCCCATCATCTACATCCTCTCCCGCTTTCTGGTGGGCCGGCGCGCCAAGCCTCCGGTGCCGCCCACGCCCGACCGCATCAACCGTTTCGCCGTCATCGCCTGCGCGCACAATGAGGAGAAGGTTATCGGCCAGCTCATCAAGTCCGTGTATAGCACCGGCTACCCGCGCAACCGGTACGACCTGTTCATCCTGTGCGACAACTGCACAGACGGCACGGCGGACATTGCCCGGCAGGCCGGCGCCATCGCCATGGAGCGCCACGACCCCGACCGCCGGGGCAAGGGGTTCGGCCTGGAGTGGATGTTCGGCATTCTGGCCGAGAAGAAGGCCGCGGGCGACGCGTATGACGCATACATCGTTCTGGACGCGGACAACCTGGTGAACAACCAGTTTTTGGACGAGATCAACACCCGGCTGAACGAGGGGTATGAGATATTGCAGTGCTACCTGGGCACCAAGAACCCGGGGGACACCTGGGTGTCCAAGTGTTACGCGCTGGCCTACTGTCTCTCTGACGCAAACTACCAGGACGCCCACGACAAGGTGGGCCTTTCGGCGCAGATGGGCGGCACCGGCATGGTGCTGCGGCCATCGGTGCTGGAGGAGATGGGTTGGGAGACGGACTCGCTGACCGAGGACCTGGTGCTGACCACTCGCTACGTGCTGCATACGAACCGCCCCTGCTCGTGGGTGAACGAGGCCCGCCTGTACGACGAGAAGCCACTGCGCATTGCACCATCGGTGAAGCAGCGCACCCGTTGGATGCAGGGGCATATGGATACGATGATCCGCTATGCGCCTGCCTGCCTCTGGCAGGGCATCCGCAACCTCAGCTTGAAGCAGATCGACATCGGTTTCTACCTCATGCGCCCCATGCTCAACCTCATCATGTTTGTCGTCTACTTTGCCCGGTGGATGGCTGTGCTCTTCTTCCCGGACAGCGTGTTCGGCTTCGCCTTTTTCATGAACGACGTCACGGCCACTATCCTTATCCTGGCCTACCTGCTCATCCAGCTGTACACACTGGCCGACAGCAGCTTTTTGCGGTATGCCTTCTGGATCCCCTTGCAATGGATATTCACCTACACCTGGTACCTGCCCATCTTCCGCGGCATCATCAAACACCGGGAGAAGTATTGGGTGTCCACCGCGCACGAGCGCGCCCTTTCCATCGAGGAGGTGCAGGAGGACGCGACCGTAACCGAGGCGCAGTACCGGCTGGAAGGGCTGGACAACCTGCACAAGCTGCCGCTGGGGCAGATCCTGCTGAAAGCGGCCGTCATCTCGCGCGGGCAGCTGGAGGCCGCGCTGCGCAAGCAACGCACCGAGGGCGGCTACCTGGGCGACATCATCGTGGAGCAGCAGGCCATCTCGCCCGAGACGCTGGGCGCCTACCTCGCTATCCAGGAGAAGATGAAGGAGGCCGCCGAACTTTCGGGCGACGACGAACAACGCCTTCTGCTGGGCGAGATCCTGCTGGACGCCGGCATCATCACCAAAGGCCAGCTGAACACCGCGCTGAACTATCAAAAGGAACACGGCGGACTGCTGGGCGACTGCTTTGTGGAAACCCGCTGTATCCCGCCCGAGTTTTTGGAAATCTTCCTTGAGATACAGAAGGTGCTCAACATCCACTATGTTACCCCCAACAAGGCGCACCATCTCATCACCGGTCTTGTGACCAACGACAGCCCGGACATCGAGGACGCACTGCTGGATGCCGGCATCATCAGCCGCCAGCAGCAGATGGTGGCGCGCGAGGTGCTGGCCGAACAGGGCGGCGACATCTCCCATGTGCTTATCGACCTTGGCTATGTGACCCCCGAACTTCTGGCCTCCATCATAACCGTGCACAACCTGGGGCGCCACCACCGAAAGCAGCTTGACGAGCGCGTGGGGGCGCGGGCGCCATAGGGCGCCTATGCCGCTATGCCGTTTTACGCCGCCGTATCCGCTTTTAAAGGAGGACGCCATGATCATCAGCACGATCCTGGAGAACCTGGCAACCGTCGTCTTCTGCGGTTTCACCGTCTTGTTTGTGCTGCCCACCCTGCTTATCCGGTTGTTTTACGTGCTGCCCAATATGGTCCGCTACGCGGCGAAGGGCAAGGTGGATTGGAAGGGCATCTTCCGGCCTATCCGCACGGCGGTGTTCTGGGTGGCCACGGTGGCGGTGCTGTACGTGGTGTGCGCACTGCTCAACAACGAAGCGTTCCTCTATATTGCCACAAGCCCCGCCGCAATCTTCTGCTGGGTGGCGGGTGGCATCAGCGTCGCCCTGCGCCTCGCTTTTACCACCGGGTCCATCAAGAACTATTTTTACGAGGATGTCTACCTGCGTTTTGCTACGCCCCAGTGCCGCTCGGAATACCGCGAGTTCATCGATTTTGTGGACACGCTGTACATCAACGAGGCCCGCGCCATGCTGCTGCAAAAGGGCCTTGGATATCTGGAGCGCAAGGCTCTTTTGAACCGCGTGCACCTGCTGGAAAATTGAATCCGTTTGCGTGTGGCGTAGGGCCGGCAACCGCCTGCGGCACACAAAAACAGCCCCGGAAGCCTGCTCTGGCTCGCCGGGGCTTTGCTTTGCCCGTTTCTGGGCAGGGGAACACACCCTAGCTTGTGGCCGGCGGCGCCGGGCCCTCGCCCAAGGCCTGTAGCGCTTCCTCGATGCTTCGCTTCAGGCGGCCGTTCTGCTGGAGAAAGCCAAGCCCCTTTTCGCTAAAGTCATCCACAAGGTCGCTGGTCTGCTCGGCAAAAAAGTACTGGATATGGGCTTCATCCAGGTCGCTCAGCAGATTTTTCAGGTCGTCGGCAGCCGTGGTGTCGATGCTGTTGATGCCACGGGCATCCAGGATGATGGCGCGGGGCTTTTCGTTCATCGCCTTGCGCACGCCCTTTTGAAAGCGCTCGCTGTTGGCGAAGAACAGACGCGCGCTGAACCGGAAGATGGAGATGCCGGGCAGAGGCTTTGCCTCCTTGTGGCGGGTCATGTCGAAGAAGCCTTCCCGCCCTTGGATGACACCCAGGTAGGCTGCGTCGGGCGCGGACACCTTCATGATGACGTGTATAAAGGAGAGCACGACCCCGATGAGTACGCCGGGGAGAACATCCAGCACCAGCACACCCACGGCCGTGATGATCCAGATGACGGCTTCGCGCTTACTCTCGTGCAGGAGAGCCTTCAGCGCGCCAAAATCCAGGACGCCCAGCAGCGCCACAAACACGATGCCGGACAGGAGCGGCTGAGGCATGTAATACAAAAGACCACTCAAAAACGCGCACACCAGCGCGATTACACCGGCTGCCACAAGCGAGACGAGCTGCGTTTTGGCGCGGTACTGTTTGCCGGCGGCCGTGCGCGACACGCTGGCGCTGGTGGGGGAACAGCCGGAAAATCCGGCGAAAAGGTTGGACGCGCCGAACGCAAATAGCTCGCGGTTGGGCTTGATGGGGTACTTGCCCTGGATGGCGAAGCTGGTGGTAGTGAGCAGTGAATCGGCAAAGATGACGACGGCGAGCACAAAGCCGCCCGCCACAGCGGCCAGCGTGTGCGGGCCGGTGAAATTGGGCAGGATGAGCGTGGGCAGGCCGTCGGGGATGTCGCCCACGATGACGACGCCCAGCTTGTCCAGCCGCAAGAGCGCGGTGAGCGCCGTGCCCGCCACCATAAGCAGCAGCGAGGAAGGGATTTTGGGCAGCAGCTTCTTGCACACCAGCAGCGCGGCCACCGTAACGACCGACAACAGCAGTGAGGTGGCGTTCAGCTGGGTGATGTTCTGCAATGTGCCGATGAGGCCGGATGCGTCGAGGCCGAACATCTTGGGCAGCTGGCTGAACATGACCGAGAGGGACAGGCCGGTGATGAAACCGCTCATGACCGGCGCCGAGATGTAGCCCGCGAAACGCCCCAACTTGAGCACGGCGAACAGGATGAGAAAAACGCCGGTGCACACGGCTGCCACAGGCACAAAATCCAGCACATCCTGGCTGCCGGCCGCAAGGCCGACCGTGGCCACCAGGCTGCCTGTGATGGCTGCGGCCGAGGCGTCCACGCCGTAGATGAGCTGGGGGTTGGAGGCAAACAGCGCATACCCGATTACCGGCAGGATGGAGCCGTACAGCCCGTACACCGGCGGCAGCCCGGCAATCTGGGCGTAGCCCATGGCCACCGGGATAGTAAGGGCCGCCACGATGACGCCCGCGATGATGTCGTCTTTCAGGTATGCTTTTTTGTAGCCTTTCAGCGACGTGAGCACATATTTAAACATGGCACCACCTCATTTATTTGTATTTTTATCATACAGCAGGAAAGATGGAAAAACAGGCGTTTTGTGTCGTATGTCGTGCATTTTTTCGCCATCGTGTGCTTGAATCTGCGCGCGCAAAGTGGTATGATAAATGCCGCCGAAACAAATGCCCAGCAACCACTGGAGGTGGCCATCATAGAACAGAACAAAATTGGCAACGGAAGTGGCAAAAACGCAGTGTATGCCGAACTGGTCGAGGATATGATCCTGCGGGATTATCTTGCTATAGACCGCACAAAACTTGCCAACGAACGCACGCTTCTCGCTTTTATACGCACCTTCATCGGGTTGCTGGCGTCGGGGCTTGGCATGGTCAAGCTATTCGAATTCGACGTCACCACGGTCATCGGCTATGGGTTGGCAGGCGCGGGCGTGGTTTTCCTGGTAGTGGGCGTTGTGTTGTACATCAAGCGCGGCAGCCAGCTGCGCCGCATGGAAAAGGCGGCGAACGAGAATGGGCAGCAGCCTCCCGCGCAGGCCCCACAGGGTTGAGGCCGCCACACTGTGCGGCGGAACCCCGGGTAGCACAGGACGTAAAAAACAGCCGCAGGCGTCTGCCTGCGGCTGTTTTGCATCTGATGATTTTTATGTCGTGAGGGCGGGGATGGGAATGGAAAAAACCTTACACGTTTGCCACATGCACATCGCCCTCTTTCAGGTACACAAGGGCCGAAAAAGCCATCTGCCGAAGCACCTTGGTCACGTTGCCGATGGTGATCTGCGCCGGAGGGTAGATAATCTCGGCGCGCAGGCGGCATGCTGTGTTGTCGGTCTGCTTGCGGTCCATCTGCGCCAGCTGGCGTTCCACGTTCGAGAGCTGCATCTTCTGCACGCTCAGTTTGAGTTTGAAGTCGTCCACCATAGAGACGATGTTGGGCGCGGGGTTCACGGCGCCGGCGTCCAGGAAGCTGATGTTCTTCTCGATCTCCTCCACGTCGCGGGTGAGTTCGGTGCGCTTTTGTTCCAGCTCCTGCTTGCTGCGCAGGAAGTTGGCCGTGCTGCCCAGCGTGATGATGATGTTGCGGTTGGACTGGTTGCCGATGGACAGGGCGTCGATGCGTTCCAGCGCGGTGATGTTGCCGCCGATGATGGCACCACGGCCGGTTTTCACCTCGATGGCCGTGTCGCTGGAAACGGTGGAGTTGATGATGGTGTCGCATACGATTCGGCCGCCGGTGGTGACGGTGGCGTTCTCGATGAACTTGCTGCGCACCTCGCCCTTGGCCTGCATAGAACCGTGGGAATTGCCGTTCATGCCGCGGCCCACCTGGATGTCGCCCCCGGCCACCATCGTGGCGCCCTCCACCATGCCCTGCACGGTGATGTTGCCGGTGGCCTCCACGGTGAAGCCCTCCAGCACGTCGCCGTGGATGAGCACGTCGCCCACCGTTTCGATGTTGCCGGTGGCCGTTTCCACGCTGCCCTCGATGATGAGCAGCGGATCCACCCGGAAGCGGCCGGCATCGAAGGTGACGACTCCGTCGATGGCGGCCAGCAGGCGGGATTCGTCTTCGGACAGACGGGTGCCGGAGCCTTTGGGCGCCACGGCCTTCTTGCCGTCGCGGCCGCGGATCTCGCCGCCCAGCACATCCAGGCCGGGCATGGCGGACGTGGGCGGTATGATATCGCAGATCACGTCGCCCTCGTGCACCGTTTGCAGCCAGCCAAGGTCCTTGTAGTCGATGGTGTTGTCGTCCTTTACCTGCAGGTGTATCTCCTGCTCGCGGGCAAAGTGGTCCTCCACGTCGCCGTCGGCGCCGTCTTCCGGGGGTTTGCCGCGAGCCACCTCGAACAGCGTGAAATAGCACTTGTCGTGGCAGATCTCGGCCACCTTCAATTCGTCGATGCCAAAGCCGATGCGGGCCTCGGCCAGCGCGTTCATCACACTTTCGGGGGTCATGTCGTCGGCGCCATAGGTGGGGGGCAGCGCATAGAAGAAGGCGGACATGCGGTCGCGCGAGATGCGCACCATCGGCACATGCTCGATGGGTTCCTCCTCCTCGCCGCGCGCCTGCTGCAGGATGTTGCGCGCAGGCGGCTCGAAGCTGCGGAACCAGCCGCGCTGTTCTTCGGTGGGCGGGCCGCCCCATTCGGTAAACTGGGCGAGGTTGAAGGTGAGGTCCGGGTCGTCGATGGGCGGGACGCCCTGCCGGCGCAGGTAAAGTTCATACAGCGCGTTGCCCTTCACAGGCAGGATGTTTTCGTCAGGTGGCGGCGGGGGCTTTGCTTCCCCCCGCGGCTCGCCAGGTGGGGGAGCGCCCGGCGCCGGCGCTTCGGAGGTGTTGGAAGCGGCGCCGGCAGCTTCCGCCGCCGCGGGCGCGGATGCCATTGTTTCGGGTTTGGCAGATGCCGCCGACGGGACGCCGGCCACCTGTGACGGTTGCCGTTCCGCCTGCATCGAAACAGGGGAAGCGGGAACGGGGTCGTGTTGGATACCTGCCAGTTCCAGGGGTGTTTTGGGTCTTGGTTGGGGCGTGCTTTCCCGCGCGCGAGGCGGGGTTGGCGATGAGGAAGCCGGTTGGATGCCCGCCAACTCCAGTGGTGTTTTGGGTATGGGGACGGGTTGCCCCGTATGGTCGTCCTCTGGCAGCTGCAGTTCCGTCTCGGGCGGTTGCGGTTCCGCCGAAGGAACTGCTTGAGATGGGGAGGTATCGGCGGCAGCCGCGCCTTCGCCGGCGGCGTGGCGCGGTGTTCCACCCAGGAAATTCTGGATCATACTGATGAACTTGCCGGGTTCGGCGCGTTCGGGCACGTTTCCCTCATTGGCGGTAGTGGGCGTTTCTTCCGGCACAGGGGGCTGTGTGCCCGGCTCTTGTTCTGTTGCGGCCAACCTCTCACCTCCGTTCGACGCGAAAAGGCAATGTTATCCCTTTCATTATACACGATTGCGTATAAAAATTGCGCATATAAAGTTTTTTGCAAGGCGCGAAAACGGCCCGCTTCGGGGCCGCACAAACCGGTGGCCGAAACGGGCATCCAAAAAAGAAGGGTTATTTGGCGGTTTTGTCCGGCGCCGCCTTAGACGCGGCTGTTGCACCTGCAACTGCGGTGGCCGGTTTGGCTGCTGTCTTGGTCGGCGTGGTTTTTTTGGCGCCGGGCTTCGGCTTGGCTGCCGTTTTTTTGGCAACAGGCTTTTTGGCCGCTGTTTTGGCGGGCGCTTTGGCGGCGGCCTTGACTGTGGCGGCTTTTTTGGCAGGGGCCTTGCGGGCGGGTTTCTTGGCGACGGTTTTGGCCGTCTTCTTTTCCGCCTTGGCCTCTTCGGCTTTGGCCTCGGCCAGCTTCCATTTCTGGGTGGCGCCCTCTACGTCCTCCCAGATCTGCACCGGGGTGCCGTCTATGGCGCCCAGGCCCACAAGGTCGAGACATTTGTCCGAAAGTTTCGACTTGATCTTGAAATAGCCACGGCCGGCGTCCTCCAGATACCACATCTGGCTGTCGGCGCCCAGATAATCCCACTGGTGCACCCAGGCGCCATTCTCGGTGCCCTGCATGGCAACATCCAGCACTTTACCGGAAAATGCGTTCACGATCTTGTAGAAATCGCCGGCAACCTTCTCGAACTGCCATTTTTGGGTATCGCCCCCGGCGGTGGCCCAGATGCGCACGACGCCGCCGTTCTCACGGCTGAATTCCCCCACTTCCAGAGCCTTGCCGCCCCGGGTCTTGATCATATACATCAGAAAATCCTCAACTGCGTTTCCTTTTTTCAATGTTTTACGCTCCTTTCCCACGGTTGTACATGGCACCGCCCAACTGTGGACGGGCAGCAACTGGTGTGAGCTGCTGCACACAGTATACCACGGCAGAGCGGATAATACAAACGGTGGTCAACAATCGCCCGAGGCGGGGCCGGCGCCCCGGGTGGAGGAGAGGATGACCTGGGTGCTGGTGCTGCCATACTTTTGCAGCTGGCTTAAAAGCGCATCCAACGCGGGGATATCCCTGCAGGAGACCCGTACCATGTGGCTGTGGGCGCCGGTGAGCTGGTAGCAGACCTCCACGGCGCTTTGCTCTGCAAGGGTATCGTAGAATTCGGCGCGGTTCTGAGGAGGCACCGAGATGGAGACGAACGCGCCGATCCGCCCGCTGGCTATCTCGGGCGCCAGGCGCACCGTGTACCCCGCGATGACGCCTCCCCGCTCCATGCGCCGGATGCGCTCGGAGACGGCCGGCGAGGTGAGTGCGACGCGGGAGGCGATCTCTTTCACTGTCATGCGGGCGTTGCCGTTCAGCAAGGCCAATATCTTGCGGTCCATCTCGTCCATCGTGTGCATAGGTGTGCTCCTTTGGTGTGGGCGCTACAGGTTCTAAGAAAATTAAGTGATGCCCTAAAAGGGCAATGCTATAAAAAGTGGACAGGTGAAAAACAGTCGTTTACTAAATTATATTAAAAATAATTGCAAAAGTAAATAATATAATAAAGAATTTGCGGCGTTGTCCTGTTGACAAAGGGGGTATTGCACGATAAAATAGCAGTAATCAAAACCTCAACTTTATGTACTTTCCCACCCCCTCTATGCAAAAAGAGCTGCCCCCCGCAGCTCTTTTTGCTTTTATTTAGATCTTGCCCGGGGCGCACGCGCCCAGCAGGCGGCCGTCCAGCGCCCGGCGCTCGAAACGGCCGCCTTCGTACAGCATATAGCTGGGCTGGCCGTCTTTGGGCAGTGCGATGGAGCCGGGGTTCAGGTACCAAAAGCCGCCGCGCCGTTCTTCGGCGCCCACATGCGAGTGGCCGCACAGCAGGATGTCCCCCTCCGCCAGTGGGGGCGGGTTGTCCGGCCCCCACACGTGGCCGTGGGTGGCCACGATGCTCAACCCGTCCGCCAGCAGGAGGGCGGTGTCGGACAGGACGGGAAAGTCCAGCACCATCTGGTCCACCTCGGCCTCGCAGTTGCCCCGCACGGCGGTGATGCGCGGGGCTATGCCGTTCAACAGCGGGATGACCTGTTTTGGTGCGTAGCCGGCGGGCAGGTCGTTGCGGGGGCCGTGGTAGAGCAGGTCGCCCAGCAGCACGAGGCGGTCGGGAGCGAGGGTATCGAACAACGCGCGCAGCGTTTCGGCCGCGGGGGCCGAGCCGTGCAGGTCGGCGGCGATGAGCAGTTTCATGGCTTGGGGTTCCTTTCTATGGGGGCGGATGGCGGGGATGCTTACGAATGGCGTCATCGGCAAAGCGTCTTCCGCATCGTATAGTTGCGCAACCTTTGCCCGGCGCGCAAGACCGTGTTTTCTCGCAAGGACACATATCCTTGTTTCAGAAAGAAGGGCTTTGCCGTAATGGATACGTCGGCGGTCAGTTCTTTCAGCCCGTTATTGTGTGCATATTCTTCTATTGCGGTTACCAGCTGTTTGGCAATGCCTTTCCCCTGGTGATCTTTGTGGACGAACAGGCGGTCGAGGCGACCTGATGCCTCCAAGCTGGCGAAGCCCACGATTGTTCCACTTGCATCGGCGACGACCGTATAGCCGTCCCGCAGGGGGCGGCACCATCTCTTTACGTCCAAATCGTCGGGAGCCCAGGCATTCAATTGGCTGTCATTATAATCCCAGGCATTTATGGTGTGAACGGTATTGTAAAACAGATGTACGATCTGTTCGTCATCGGTTTTCTGGTATTCCCGCAGCAGCAAATACAATACACCCCTCTCGGAACAGAACTAATCCTCCCGAGCCCAGCCCTTGGCGCGCTGCACTGCGCGCTGCCAACCGTCGCACAGTACCTGAGCCCGTTCGGGAGGCATGGCCGGGCGGAAGAGGGCGTCCGGCGTTGAGTGCCCGCGAATGTCGTCCAGCCCCTGCCACACGCCGGCGGCAAGCCCGGCAAGGTACGCCGCGCCAAGGGCGGTTGTCTCGGGGATGCCCGCCCGGCGCACCGGAAGCTGTGTGATGTCGGCCTGGAACTGCATGAGCAGCCCGTTGGCCGAGGCGCCGCCGTCGGCGCGCAGCTCATGGATGGGGATGCCGGTGTCCGCCTGCATGGCCAGCAGCACGTCCCGGCTTTGGAAGGCGATGCTCTCCAGCGCCGCGCGCACGATATGTGCCCGGCCGCTGCCCCGGCTGAGACCGACGATGGCCCCCCGGGCGTACATGTCCCAGTGGGGCGCGCCCAGCCCGGTGAAGGCGGGCACGACGTACACGCCGGCGCTGTCGGCAACCTGGGCGGCCAGCGCTTCGCTCTCGGCGCTGGTGGAGATGAGGCCGATCTCGTCGCGCAGCCATTGCACTACCGCCCCGCCCACGAATACGCTTCCCTCCAGCGCATAGCGGGCCTGCCCCGGCAGCGAGGCGGCCAGTGTTGTGAGCAGGCCGTGGCGGCTGTGTACCGGTTCGTCGCCGGTGTTCATCAGCATGAAGCAACCGGTGCCGTAGGTGTTTTTTAGCTGCCCCTTTTCGAAGCAGGACTGGCCGAACAGGGCGGCCTGCTGGTCGCCTGCGATGCCTGCGATGGGCACCCGGCTGCCGGCTAGATGCGCGTGGCCGTACACCTCGCTGGAGCTGCGCACCTGCGGCAGGATGGCCATGGGCACATTGAACAGCGCACACAGTTCTTCATCCCAAGCGCGGGTGTGGATGTCGTATAGCAGGGTCCGGCAGGCGTTTGTGGGGTCGGTGCAGTGCACAGCGCCGCCGGTCAGCTTCCACAAGAGCCAGCTGTCCACCGTGCCGAACAGCACTTCGCCGCGCCGGGCCCGCTCGCTCGCGCCGGGCAGATGGTCCAGCATCCAGGCGATCTTGGTGGCTGAGAAATAGGCGTCCAGTACGAGGCCGGTCTTGCTGTGCACCAGCGGCTCGTGCCCCTCGGCCTTCATGTGCTCGCAGATGTCCGCCGTGCGGCGGCACTGCCACACAATGGCGTTGCACAGCGGCCTGCCGGTGTGTTTGTCCCACAGGACGGCCGTCTCGCGCTGGTTGGTGATGCCGATGGCGGCAAGCTGGGACGCATGCACCCCGCTTGCCGCCAGCACCTGCGCCATGACGGCCTGGCAGCCGGCGTAGATGTCCATGGGGTCGTGCTCCACCCAGCCGGGCCTTGGGTAGTGCTGGGCAAACTCTTGCTGGGCGATGCCCATGACGTTCTGCCGGTCGTCGAACAGGATGGCCCGGTTGGAGGTGGTGCCGGCGTCCAGCGCCAGAACATAGGATGTGGCGGGCGTTTGCATGGGCGGCCTCCGTTTTTTTTCATCATACCACAGGGCCATGACCCATTGCAAAGCCCCCTGACGCCATGTATAATAACAACAAGTATGCGCAAGAATGCGGGCGGGAGGAACGGCATGAACAGGAACGGCATGAAACGGGAGGACTATATCTCCTGGGCGGAGTACTTTATGGGCATTGCCACGCTGAGCGCTGAGCGCTCCAAGGACGCGGGCACCCAGGTGGGGGCGTGCATCGTCAGTCGGGAACATAAGATCCTCTCGCTGGGCTACAACGGCATGCCCACCGGCTGCATGGACGATTCGATGCCCTGGGCGCGCGAGGGCGAGCCGCTGGACACGAAATACATGTACGTATGTCATGCCGAACTGAACGCCATCCTGAACAGCAACGGGGGAGATTTGCGCGGCGCAAAGCTGTACACCACGCTGTTTCCCTGCAACGAATGCGCCAAGGCCATCATCCAGAGCGGTATCTCGGAGGTGGTGTACAAGGACGACAAGTATGCCGATTCGGACGCAACCATCGCCAGCAAGCGGATGTTCGACATGGTGGGCGTGAAGTACACCGCCTACCACTCCTCTGGCCGGAAGATCCAGCTGGAGCTGTGAGATAACGTTGCGCATGCGCTATACATAGAATGAAAAACACCGCCCAAGGGCGGTGTTTTATTGTGTGCCTTACCCGCGCAGCGAGAGGAAGAAGGCGGCGCCCTCGCCGGGGGTGCTCTCGGCCCACAGGTTGCCGCCGGCCGCTTCCGCGATGGCCCGCGCGATGGAAAGGCCCAGGCCATGGCCGCCCGTCTCGCTGGAGCGGGAGGCGTCGGCGCGGTAGAAGCGGTCGAACAGGCGGGGCAGGTGTTCGGGCGCGATGCCCTCGCCGCTGTTGCGGATGCATAAAAGAATGTGCCCCCGCTGTTTTGTGAGCGACAGCGAGATGCTGCCCCCTGGCGGGGTGTATTTCACCGCGTTGTCGAACAGGATGGTGAAGACACGCCGCAGGGATTCTTCATCGCTCTGCAAATGGATGTTCGGCTGGATGTTGTGGGAGAGGCGTATGCCTTTCTCGTACACCACGGCTTCCATGGAAAGCGCGGTGTCTGCCACGGTGCGGCTGAGATCGAAGGGGGCGGCGGATACGTCGCCCGTGCCGGGTAGGGCGCCGTCCTCGGCTTTGGAAAGATACAAAAGGTCGCCGATGAGCGCCGACATACGCGCCGTTTGTTCTTTGATGCGCCCCAACCACTTGTTCCTGTTTTGGGCGGGTTCGCCTTCGTCCGCCAGCAGCGCGTCGGCGTTTGCGGTAATGATGGCCAGCGGGGTCTTCAGCTCGTGCGAGGCGTCGGCCGCGAACCGACGCTGCTGCTCCCATGCCTCGCGCAGCGGGCGGATGGCGCGATTGGCGAACAGGATGCTAATGGCGGCAATGGCGAACAGCATGACAATAAAAACGATGATAAAGGTGAGGAGCAGAGAGGAGAGACTGCGGCTGGAATCGGTTACGTCGAGGAAGGTGATAAGGTGGTTTTCGGTGTCTGCGCTCACGATTGTGTGCACATCGCCGCTTGCAGTGGTATAGGTCGTCTCCTGCACGGCGGGGTCATGCACTGCGGCCATCCAGCGGCGCCCGCCGAGGTCGAAGGTCGTAAAGGAATCGCCCTGCTGCCAGCCCTGCCAGGCAAGACGTGCGGCCTCGTCGTAGGTTTCGTCGGGCATCTCGAGGAACGAATCGACCGACAGACGCTCGCCGCCCCCGTTCACCAGCACTGAGAAGGAGATGGTGTCGCCCGGTGAAGCGTGGCGCACCAGCACCTGCTCCGCCCCCTGGGTGAGCGAAGGCCCGGAGGTGGCGGCGGGCGGGAGGGCAGGATCGCCCGCGACGGATTCGGTGTGGGCGAAGCTGCCGGCTTCCAGTTTCGTCTGGTTCTCGGCCTGGGTGCGGCTGTAGGTGGTGGCGAAGATGGCGATGAACGCCGCGGCCATCACCATCGTGATAAGCGTCATGTTGAGCAGCAGGAAGCGGTTGCGCAGTTTATTAAACATGGCCCTCCTCCCGCCCGTTTGCGGCGCCCAACAGGTACCCCGCGCCCCGCACGGTGCGGATGGCCGCGCCGCCGCCCAGATGACGCAGCTTTTTGCGCAGAAAGGAAATATACACCTCTACGTGGTTGCCCTCGGCGTTCGAGTCGTACCCCCACAGTTTCTGGATGATGGCATCTTTGGAGAGGATGCGGCCCTTGTGCTCGATGAGCAGTTCGAGCAACTGCGACTCTTTGAGCGTGAGCGGGATCTCCCGCCCGTCCGCCGCTTCGGTGCCGCGCAGCAGCAGGTTGTGGGGATCCAGCTCGACGCCGGCAAAAGAGAGCAGACCGCCGGGGCAGAGCGCGCCCCGGCGGCGGCCCAGTGCGCGCAGACGGGCCAGCAGTTCCTCCGCCTGGAAGGGCTTGGGCAGGTAGTCATCGGCGCCGGCGTCCAGTCCCTGCACCTTGCTGCCCGTATCGCCCCGGGCGGTAAGCAGAAGCACCGGCGCACCGATCCCGCCCGCGCGCAGGCGGCGCACAAGCTCGATGCCGTCAAGGCCGGGCAGCATGATGTCCAGGACGAGGATGTCGTAGGTGCCGGTGAGACCCTCGTCCAGGCCCTCCTCACCGTCGTATGCAAGCTGAACGGTGTAATGGTTCTTGCGCAGCACCTGGGCCACGGCCTCAGCCATCTGGCGCTCGTCTTCCACCAGCAGGATCTTCAAAATTTGCGCCCCCCTGTTGGGATATATGGTCGTTGATAGTAGAGGACAAGGCAGGGGGTTCCCTGCCTTGTCCGTCTGTTGTTTGCGCTGCTATCAGGATGTGGGGCGCCCGCGTCACGCCGCGGCGGCGCCCTGCATGGTCACCCGGCCGTCCTCGTCCACCGTGACGCCGGCGGGCGGGGTGTCGGTCCAGGTCTGGCCGCCGTCGGTGGAGTAGCGCGTATCGCCGTTTTCGTCCCGCACCATCAGGCTGCCGCCAAAGCCTTCGCCGGGAGCGGCGGCGCCATCGGCCATAGGGGGCATGCCGCCGTTGGGCGCGGTGCCGTTCACGACCAGCGTGGGGCCGTCGCCTTCGGCGCCCTCGGGGGGCAGGCCGTCGTTCCAGGTCTGGCCGCCGTCGGTGGAGAAGTGGGTGGCTCCGCCCTCGGGCAGGCCGTCGGCCCAGGTATCGCCTCCGTCGGTGGAGTAGCGCGCGGAGCCGTCGTTCACCCGCACCAGCAGATTTTCGTCCGCGGGCGTGCCGCCGGTGGCGGGGCTGTCCGAATCGGCCGCGAACGCCGAGAAGGCACCGGCGGTGAGCAACAGCGCACCGATGACGATGGCGGCGCCCACGCGCCGCTTGACGGGGGATAGCTTCAGAAAGAATCGTTTCATGGTGTGGCCTCCATTGGGAATTTTACTGGACACAGCCGCATGCGTTTGCGTCTATGGCCAGTATACAGGCCCCACCTTGAACGAGCCTTAAAAGAATTAGAAAGTTGTGTTTTTAAGCGCGAACGACCAGGGTGAGCGATAAAAAAGCCGCCTGCCTACCACAGCTTTACAGTGTCGCCGTACATCTCCAGGTACTGCCTGGCCGAGGTGCCCCACGAGAAGTCGCACTCCATGCCGCGGCGCACAAGATTTTGCCAGCCCTCGGCGTTTTCGTAGCCCTCTTTGGCGCGTGTGCAGGCGTGTAGCATGTCGTAGGCGTTGTAGCTGAAGAAGGTGAAGCCGTTGCCCTCGCCGTCGCCCGAGTCCCGGATGGTATCGGCAAGGCCGCCTGTCTGCCGCACCACCGGCACCGCGCCGTACCGCAGGGCCACCATCTGGGCCAGCCCGCAGGGCTCCGCCTTGCTGGGCATAAGGAAGATGTCGCTGCCGGCATACACCTTGCGCGCAAGCTCGGGCACAAAGCCCAGCCGTACGCCGCAAGCGCCCTTGCGCCGGGCGGCCAGCTCCTGGAAAAAGTTTTCGAAGCTGTATTCGCCCGAGCCCAATACCACCAGCTGCAGGCCGCTGTCCAGGAGGTTTTCGGCCACGTGGCGGACAAGATCCAGCCCCTTGTGGGCCACGAGACGGGTGACCATGCCCACCACGGGGGCGTCGTTTTCCTCCAGGGAAAAGATCTCCCGCAGCTGCTTTTTGCAGATGGCCTTGCCCTCGGCAAAGCTGTCGGCGGTGTAGTGGGCCTCAATGTCCGGGTCGGTGGCGGGGTCGTACACCTGGATGTCGATGCCGTTGAGGATACCGCACAGCTTGTATTCCTTCTTGCGCAGGAAATCATCCAGCCCGTGGCCGTACCAGGGGTCCAAAATCTCTTTTGCGTAGGTGGGCGAGACGGTGGTCACCCTGTCCGCCGTCTCGATGGCGCCCTTCATGAAGTTGACACAGCCGTCATACTCGATGAGGTGGGCGTCCTTGCGGCCCACGCCGATGGTCTCCTCCAGCAGTTCCAGCCCGTATTTGCCCTGGTACTGGATGTTGTGGATGGTGAACACACTCTTGATGGCGGCGTATTTTTCCAGGTGGCGATAGTAGAGGTTGAGGTAGACGGGCACGAGGGCGGTCTGCCAGTCGTTGCAGTGGATGATATCGGGGGAGAAATCGGCGTGGAAGAGCGTCTCGAGGATGGCGCGCGAAAAGAAGGCGAAGCGCTCGCCGTCGTCGTAGAAGCCGTACAGGCCGTGGCGTTTGAAATAGTATTCGTTGTCCAGGAAGTAATAGGTGACGCCCTGGCGTGTGAGCTCGAACAGGCCGCAGTACTGGTTGCGCCAGCCCACCGGCACAGTGAAGTTGGTGATGTATTTCAGCTTGCGGCGCCATTCGTCGGAAAGGTCGCCATACAGCGGCAGGATGACCCGGATGGACGCACGCCGTTTGCGCAGCGCCGGCGGCAGGCTGCCGGCCACCTCGCCCAGGCCCCCGGACGTGAAAAACGGATATGCTTCGCTGGAAGCAAACAAGATATTCATACCCCAAGTTCCTCCTTTATCTGCGGCGGGCCCGCCGGCCCGCTATTGAGCATTGGAAGCGGAAGGCGTCTTACGGCAAGTCGTCCTCCCGTTTTTGCGCACCAGCGGAAACGGGGCCCACAACGCTGTTTTTGGCGATGAACACCGGGAAGTTGTTTGCGCCCTGCAGGTGTTGGCCCGGCGCAATTGTGACGTTCTTGTCCGCCACCACGTTTTCCAGGGTGGTGCCGGCGCCGATCTCCCCCCCCTGCATGATGACACAGTTTTTGAGATGGGCGTCCTTGCCCACGCGCACACCGCGGAAGAGCACGCAGTTTTCCACCGTTCCCTCGATAATGCACCCGTCGCTGGCCATCGAGTTGTTCACTACGGAGCCGATGGCGTAGCGCACAGGGGCTTCGTCGCGTACACGGGTGTAGATGGGATGCTCGCGCGGGAAGAGGGCGTCCAGGTTGCCGGGCTCTAAAAGGCGCATGTGTTCGCTAAAATAGCTCTTCATATCGCAGATGCGCGCGGAGTAGCCGGTGTACTCGTAGCCGTAGATCTTCAGGGTGGAGCCAAGGCCCCGGGCGAAAATGTCGCGTTCGAGGTCGGTGTCTCCCCGCACGGTGGCCTCCTTCACGGCGCCGATGAGGAACTCGCGCCCGACGACGCACACGTACATGGACACGTTCTGCACACCGCCGCGGTATTCGTTGATGCGCATGTCGGTGACAAAACCGTCCTCACCGAGCGAAAGGCAGGTGTTGTCCTTTTTGCTGCAATTGTCGAGCGATGTTTTCTCGTACACGATGGTCGCGTCGGCGCCGGATTTGACATGTGTGGCTAGCAGGTCGCGGTAGTCGATGTTGCAGGCGATGTTGCAGTCGCTCATCACCACAAGGCCCTCGTTGCGCGTCTCGAGATATTCGATGACCGAGGCGAGGCCCTCAACGCGGCTGCGGTACACCTTGCCGCCCTCACGCCCAAAGGGCGGGAAGATGGTGAGGCCGCCGCGCTTGCGCGCGAGGTCCCACTCCCGCCCGCTGCCCACGTGGCCCATAAGGCTTTGGTAGTTCTGGCGCACGATAATGCCCACGCTGCGCATGCCCGCGCCGGACATGCCCGAGAGGGGAAAATCGATGAGGCGGTAGCGCCCGGCGAACGGTACCGACGCCATGGTGCGTTTTGCGATGAGTTCGGGGATGTTATCGTCGTGCATGTTGGGGAAGATGATCCCCATCGCGCGTGATTCTATCATGACGGACCCTCCCTGTGGGGGTATTTGGCGGCGGGTGAAACTCTGTTCGAATCGTTGTTCCAGTTTCGCTATGGGTGGAACTGCAGCCGCCTTCCAAACCGCGCGGAGCGCCGGTTTGCCGAACATCAGTGAGCGGTAAATCGGGTTGCAGGGCATGTGCGCGGGCGGGGCTGCATTTCAGGTGCCCCGGCGAAGCTGGGGTCATCCCCCGGCGTTGCCTCGGGCGGCCACATCCTGTTCCACCATGGCTTTGGGGTGTACCTTGGCCCCCGCGCCCACACTCACGCCTTCGGCCACCACGGTGACGCCCCAGCCCGAAAGGTCTTGCATGTGCTCTGGCCGCTCGCCCACCACGGCGCCCTTGCCAATCACGGCGTCCTCGGCGATGATGGCGTAGCTGACGCGCGCACCGTCCTCCACCACAGCGCCGGGCATGAGGATGGAGTCTCGCACAACGGCGTTGCGCGCCACCTTGGCGCCAGAAAACAGCACCGCGCTTTCCAGTTCCCCGTCCACCATGCAGCCCTCGGTGACGATGGAGTTTTCCACCTTGGCGTGGCGCCCCATGAGGTGGGGCGGCCGCACCGAGGTGCGGCTATAAATCTTCCAGGCTGGGTCCCAGATATCCAGGGGGACGTTGGGGTCCAGAAGGTCCATGTTGGCCTCCCACAGGCTGTCGATGGTGCCCACGTCCTTCCAGTAGCCGGTGAAGGGGTAGGCGTACAGTTTCTGCTTTGCCGCCAGCATGGTGGGGATGATGTTCTTGCCGAAGTCATTCTCCGAGCGCGCGTCCCGCTCGTCGGCCTCGAGGTATTTTTTCAGCTTGCTCCAGGTGAAGATGTACACGCCCATGGAGGCGAGGTTGGAATCGGCCTTTTTGGGCTTTTCTTCAAATTTTGTGATGCGGCCGCGGGCGTTGGTGGTCATGATGCCGAAGCGGTCGGTCTCGGCCGTGGGCACTTCCAGCACGGCGATGGTACAGTCGGCCCCTTTGTCCTTGTGGAAGGCCAGCATCTTGGCATAGTCCATCTTGTACACGTGGTCGCCGCTCAGAATAAGGACGTAGGCGGGATCGTACCGCTCGATGAAGTTCATGTTCTGGTAGATGGCGTTGGCCGTGCCCTTGTACCAGTCGTTCTTGGTTGCTTTTTGGTACGGCGGCAGCACGTGCACCCCGCCGTACAGGCGGTCCAGGTCCCAGGGCTGGCCGTTGCCGATGTATTCGTTGAGCACCATGGGCATGTACTGGGTGAGGATGCCCACCGTGTCGATGCTGGAGTTGACGCAGTTGGAGAGGGGAAAGTCGATGATGCGGTATTTGCCGCCAAAGGGCACGGCGGGCTTTGCAAGTTTGCTGGTGAGGGCGTACAGGCGGGAGCCCTGGCCCCCGGCAAGCAGCATGGCCACACATTCTTTCATGGGTTGCCACTCCTTTCGGGTGTTTTGCGGTGTGCAAGGGAAAAAGCAGTGGAGCGGGTCATTTGGTCTTGGCCGTCTTGCGGGCGGTTCCCGTTTTGGGGGCCGCCGGCTTTGCGGGTTTTTGGGCCACCTTCTTCTGGGCGGCGGGCTTGGGCGCCTCCTTTGGCTTTTTTGTTCCGCCGTTGGCAGAACTGGGTGCGCGGAAGAAGACGGCCGAGAGCGGCGGCAGCGTGGCGCTGATGTGTTGCGGCAGGCCGTGCATCTCGCCCGCGCGGCTGCGCAGCGTACCGTTGGTGGTGCTTTCTCCGCCAAAGCGGGCTTCGTCGCTGCTCAGCACCTCTTTATAGCTGCCGGCGAGGGGCACGCCGAATTTGTAGTCTGTCCGCAGCACCGGCGCGAAGTTGCAGGCGATGACATAGGTGCTGCCGTCGGCGGCGCGGCGCTGGAAGACGATGATGTTCTGCCCCGCGTCGTCGGGCACGATCCACTCGAAGCCCTCCCAGGAATAGTCCCGTTCCCACAGGGCGGGGGTGGCGAGGTAGAAGTGGTTGAGGGCCTTGGCCCATTCGTGCAGATTGCGATGCGTCTCGTAGTCCAGCAGCATCCAGTCGAGCTGGCGGGCCTCGCTCCACTCGGCGAACTGGCCAAACTCCTGCCCCATAAAGAGCAGCTTCTTGCCCGGGTGGGACATCATGTAGCCGAGAAAGACGCGCATCCCGGCGAACTGGGCTTCATAGCTGCCCGGCATCTTGCCGATGAGGCTGTGCTTGCCGTGCACGACCTCGTCGTGGCTGATGGGCAGGATGAAGTTTTCGCTGAACGCGTAGAAGAAACTGAAGGTGAGCTTGCGGTGGCTGCCGGCGCGGAAGAGCGGGTCTGTCTGCATGTATTCCAGCACGTCGTTCATCCAGCCCATGTTCCACTTGAAGTTGAAACCAAGACCGCCGTTGTGCACCGGGGCGGACACCAGCGGCCACGCCGTGGATTCCTCGGCGACCATAAGTGTGCCTGGGTGGCGCTTGAACACCGCGGTGTTCACCTTGCGCAACAGGTCGATGGCCTCGAGGTTTTCCCGGCCGCCGTTCGTGTTGGGCTCCCACTCGCCATCCTTGCGGTTGTAGTCAAGGTACAGCATGCTGGCCACGGCGTCGCACCGCAGGCCGTCAATATGGTATTGGGACAGCCAGAACAGCGCGCTGGAGATGAGGAAGCACTGCACCTCCGGGCGGCCGAAATCGAACACCATGGTGCCCCATTCCTCGTGCTCTGCCCGGCGGGGGTTCTGGTCCTCGTAGCAGTTGGTGCCGTCAAACTTGTACAGGCCGAACTCGTCCTTCGGGAAGTGAGAGGGCACCCAGTCCATGATGACACCGATGCCAGCCTGGTGGCACTTGTCGATGAAATACATGAAATCGTGCGGGGTACCGTAGCGGCTGGTGGGGGCGAAATAGCCGGTGACCTGGTAGCCCCAGCTGCCGTCGAAGGGGTACTCGGTCAGCGGCATCAACTCGATGTGGGTGTAGCCCATCTCCTTTATATAGGGAATGAGCGCGGCGGCAAGATCCCGGTAGCTGTAAGGGTTGCCGTCGTCGTGTATCTTCCAGCTGCCTGCGTGCAGCTCGTAGATGTTCAGCGGACCGTTTACGGGGTTTGTCTGCTGTTTTTTGCGCTCCCAGCGGGCGTCGTGCCAGGTGTAGCCGGCCAGGTCGTACACCTTGCTGCAGTTGGAGGGGCGCGTCTCGGTGTGCAGGGCGCAAGGGTCGGCCTTGAAGACGCGCTCGTCTGCCGGGGTGGTGATGCAGTATTTGTAGATGTCGTACGCTTCGATGCCGGGGATGAAGCACTGCCACACACCCGTTTTGGAGAGGTTCTTCATGGGGTGGGCGCCGGGCATCCAGTGGTTGAAGTCTCCCACCACGCTTACCGCCTTGGCCCGCGGGGCCCACACGCGAAACAAAACACCGGCCTGGCCGCCCACCTCGCACAGGCGCGACCCCAGGAACCGCCAGCATTCGTAATGGGTGCCCCGTTTGAAGTTGTAGATGTCAGTGTCGGCTTTCAGGCTGGTGAGTTTATACATGGTGGTGTCCATTCCTCGTGTGTTACTTGCGGGTGGCGGCCTGGCCCCGGTTCGACCGTTGCTTTCTGCCCCGCTGCTCTCAAACAGTTGCCGCGCATCTGCTTGCCCAGCAACTGTGGTTGAAAGCAAAGTGACTTGCCTGTGTGTTGTTTTCTTATTTTACTCAATTTCTGGCCAGATTGCAAGCCCTTTCTTTGTCAAATTGGCAAATCGAGCCGTTCAATAATTTGCAAATTCTATTAAAAATGCACAAAATAGTTCAAGCGCTCTACACGAAGCATCCGGTTTTACGCGTCCAGCTTCGGACGGACAGTGCGGCCGGGCGATAAAAAAGCCCGGCCGCGCGGAACGCGGGCCGGGCATGCAAACGGACAGGCGGGGCAGATTGCCAAAAAGGCGCGGGCGGCGGGCGGGAGCCGGCGTGAGTCTTTACTCTCTGCGCCGCCGCTCTCAACCCGGCGCGCGTCGCTGGGTTGCCCAGCGTCTGTGCTGGGAGGGAGGTTTCAGTCGAAGATATACACGTTCAGCCAGCGGCGGCCAAACTGGACGCTTTCGCCGTATGTCTCAAAATACAGGTCGATGGCGTCGGTGCTTGCCATCATCGCAATGCCGGTGTCGGTGGCGATGGCCCAGCCATATACGTAGCTGCCGTCGGCGGATTCGATCCACATGCGGGTGCCGTAGGGAATCACGTTCGGGTTGACGGCCACGGTGCCATAGTACAGCCCAAGGCCGGACGCGCCCATGCCGCCCGAGGAGGAGTAGGCGGTACAGTTGGCGTTCATCACTCTTGTCCACCCGCCGGAGGGGCGGCCGCTGGTGGTGCCTGCGGGCAGGATGACGTCGACCGCGGACAAGGAGGATATCTCGCTGCTTTTCACCTTGCCGTTCACCATGCGGTGCCGCCAGGTCACATCGTACAGGCCGGCGTTGCTCTCGCGGAACTCGGCGTTCGGGTCTTGCGCGCGCAGCTTTTCCACATAGGCGGCCACGTCTTCGGCGGCCACCTCGGCCTGCAGGCTTTCTTCGCTGTAGGTGACGCGGTAGATCTTGGCGCGCAGGTCCTCGGTGAGCGGGGTGTCCAGCGCGGGTTTCACATAGTCCTCTTCGCCCAGTCTGATCTCGCAGGCGTCCAGCAGGTCGGCCACGGTGCCCTCCACCATCTCGGCGCGGTAGAGCAGGCCGTCGGCCTTGGCCGTTACCGGGAAGGCCTTGCGGATGAGCACGCTGGCCGTGGTATCTTCGGCCGCGGTGAACACGACCTGGTCGTACTGGTCGGCCACGAGGTTGGCGAGGTCGACATATCGTTCGGGCGAGCGTTCGGCGGTGAGCATGACGTGGTCGGCGCCGAGCGAATCCTGCACGGTGAGCAGCGAGCGGGTGCTGACGGCCCCGCACAGGGCCAGCCCGAGGATGACCGCGCAGAGCGCCACAGCGATGAAACGGGCGGGGTGCAGCCGGCGGCGCAGGCGTTCCAATCGAATGTGCATAGCAGAAAACTCCTGTATTTGTTTGCGGCGGAGTGGCGCGGGGTTTGGAAGGCCGCTGCAAACGGGTGGTCCGAAACCCGCCCCTGATGGTGTGCCCAAAAGAGGGGAGGGAATTTGATTGTAGCACTCGGCGGCGGGCACGTCAAGGCTGAAATGTGTTCACAGGTGGCGGAGCAGCGCTGGTTTTGCGAGAAGGTAGAATGGGAAAACGGAACCGTACGGTGTGTTGTGGCAGACGGACAGATAAATGCTGATGCATCTAAATCTGGCAAGGCTGGCAGCATTCAAGGCCGAACCTGGGTTACCTGCCGGTCACTTGCAGCCATTCAAATTCGCCGGGTTCGGGGTTGTCCTTATTCAGCGATGCAAATACATTCAAATCCGAACCCCGGATAATGCCCTGTATAAGCAAACGGCGTTTGGCGCCCCGCATCTTTCTCATTCCCATCCTCCCTCTTCTATGGTAGAATAATCCTTGACGCCGAAAACGCGTATCCCATCCAAAAGAACAAGCGGGAGGAACTTTCCTTGGCAAACCCGAACATCCGCAATTTTTGCATTATTGCCCACATCGACCACGGCAAGTCCACCCTGGCCGACCGCATCCTCGAGCTGACCAAGAGCGTGGAGGACCGGCTGATGAGCAGCCAGGTGCTGGACGACATGGAGTTGGAGCGCGAGCGGGGCATCACCATCAAAGCCCGGGCGGTGACGCTGGACTATACCGCCCGCGACGGACAGAAGTATGAGCTGAACCTCATCGACACGCCCGGCCACGTGGACTTCAACTACGAGGTGAGCCGCAGCCTTGCGGCCTGCGAGGGCGCCGTCCTGGTGGTGGACGCCACGCAGGGTGTGGAGGCGCAGACGCTGGCCAACACCTACCTTGCCATCGAGCATGATCTGGAGATCGTGCCCGTCTTGAACAAGATGGACCTGCCCAGCGCCGAACCCGAGCGGGTGGCCAGGGAGGTGGAGGACGTCATCGGCCTGCCGGCCATGGATGCGCCGCGCATCTCGGCCAAGGCCGGGCTGGGCATTGACGAGGTGCTGGAGCGCGTCATCGCCGACATCCCCGCGCCCGAGGGCGACGAGGACGCGCCGCTGAAATGTCTCGTGTTCGACTCCGCCTACGACAGCTACAAGGGCGTCATCGTGTACATCCGCGTGTTCGACGGCGTGCTGCGCGCCGGCGACGACGTGAAGATGATGGCCACCGGGGCCCAGTTCCACGTGGTGGAGGTGGGCCGCATGGGTGCGCTTTCGCTGGCGCCCGCGGGCCTTCTGCGCGCCGGCGAGGTGGGTTATTTTACAGCCAGCATCAAGAATGTGCGCGAGACCCGCGTGGGCGATACCGCCACCGGTGTGGCGCACCCGGCGGCCGAGGCGCTGCCCGGTTACCGCAAAGTGGTGCCCATGGTGTTCTGCGGCATCTACCCGGCCGACGGCGCCAAATACCCCGACCTTTCGGATGCGCTTGAAAAATTGCAGCTGAATGACGCGTCGCTGAGCTTTGAGCCTGAGACGAGCGTGGCGCTGGGGTTTGGTTTCCGCTGTGGTTTTTTGGGCCTTTTGCACCTGGAGATCATCATCGAGCGGCTGGAGCGCGAGTTCGATCTCGACCTGATTACCACCGCCCCCAGCGTGGAGTACCACTTCACGCTTACCGACGGCAGCCAGCTGGCCATCGAGAACCCCACCAACTACCCCGACCCCGGCCGCATCCAGATGGGCGAGGAGCCGATGGTGGACGCGCACCTGTATACCCCCACCGACTATGTGGGCAGCCTGATGGACCTGTGCCAGGAGCGGCGGGGCATCATGAAGGACATGAAGTACCTGGACGAGACGCGGGTGGACCTGCACTACGAGCTGCCGCTGGGCGAGATCGTATACGATTTCTTTGACGCCGTGAAGAGCCGCAGCCGGGGCTATGCCAGCTACGACTACGACCTGAAGGGCTATGCGGAGAGCAAGCTTGTAAAGCTGGACATCCTGGTGAACGGCGAGGTGGTGGACGCGCTGTCCTTCATCGTGCACGCGGACAAGGCCTACGCCCGCGGCCGCCGGTTGTGCGAGAAGTTGAAGGACAACATCCCCCGCCAGCTGTTCGAGGTGCCCATCCAGGCGGCCATCGGCGGCAAGATCATCGCGCGCGAGACGGTGAAGGCGGTGCGCAAGGATGTGCTTGCCAAGTGCTACGGCGGCGACATCACCCGCAAGAAGAAGCTGCTGGAAAAGCAGAAAGAAGGCAAGAAGAAGATGCGGCAGATCGGCAGCGTGGAGGTGCCCAGCGAGGCGTTCACCGCGGTGCTGAAGCTGGACGAGTAGCTGCCGGCAAGGCGCCGGCCTGCCGTGCAACGGCCTTTTGAAGGAAAACCAGACGAGACAAAAATCAAAACGTGGAGAAAAGCATGATATATCGCCTTGCACGGATGGATGAGATTCCGCTGCTGGCCGAATTGCGCAAACGACAGCTGGTGGACGAGGGAAGTGCGCCGGACATGGAGATCGACATGGAGCTGGATGCGTTTTTTCGCACGGCCATGGCGGACGGCTCATTGGTAGAGTGGGTGGCCGAAGAGGATGGACAGGTGGTGGCGACGGCCGCCATCCTGTTTTTTGCCTTCCCGCCCAGCTACACAAACAAGAGCGGTAAAAAAGGATATATCACCAACATGTACACGGCACCTGCCTGCCGCGGGCAGGGTATCGCGACCAAGCTGCTGGGCAGGCTGGCGGAGGAGGCCCGGAGCGCAGGCGTCACAAAGCTCTGGCTGGGCGCTTCCCATATGGGCAGGCCGGTGTATGAGCGATTCGGGTTCCGGCAGGGAGACCATTGGATGGAGCTGGATCTTTGAGGTGTGGCCGCATTTTCTGCTACTTCGGTGCGGCAAAAATCAGATGGAGAATAAAAGTGGCAGGGCCTGCGGGCCCTGCCGTTTTTCTATCAGATGCCGTCACGCCTTTGCCACCGGGTGGCGGATGACGGTCTTGAGCTTTTCGGGAGCCGTTTTGCGCGGGTCGCCCAGGTATATCTCGTGGTGGTGGCGGGTGTCCGAGAAGTCAGGCCGGTAGCCTTCGGCGGCGATGAATGCGTCCAGCAGGGCGACGGTGGCGGGTTCGTCGTCGTAGGGTCCGGTGTGCATCACCTGGGCGCACAGGCCTTCGGCGAATTCCTCCAGCCGCAGGAGGGATGCGTCTACCTGCGGCTTTTTGGCGCGCAGCGTATCCTTGGCTTGTGCGAACACCCCGGGCGTGACGAAGTCCGGCTGGCGGATCATCATCGTCCAGCAGAATTTGCCTTTATCGGTGATGCGGGCACCGTCGAAGTAGCCGTCCTCGCCCCACCACAAGCCCTCCAGCGGGGGCACCACGTAGTCGAAATACCCCTCTGGCTGGCTGCCGCCCATCTTGCTCATCTTGATGGTGTAGCAGATGCCGTACAGCGCTTCCACCGCCGCCGCGTAGGCGGGGCTCGTGTTCGGGTCGCCCCTGCCGTCCACCACAAGCATGCGCACGGAGGGCGGCTGCACGAGTACGGGTTTTGTGCCGGGCAGGTAGAGGTCCTTGTACTCTTTCTTGAAATCAAACGCTGACATGGGGAAACACCTCCTGTGGAGTCGGCTTGTTTGTGGCGAAGAGGGACAAAAAAGCCGCGGGGATACCACGGCGGTCTTGCGTTTAGCCCTTTGAGGAAAATTTGCCGCCCAGAGCGGCCCGCAACGCGGCGCGCAGCTCCTCGGGCGCGCCTTTTGTAAAGTACGCCTTGTCGATTAGGATGGCCTTGGCGGGCGAGGTGAACAGGTAAAAATCGTCGCGCGTCTCCACGGCCTTCACCAGCTGGGAATAGGGGATGCTCTGGTTGTTCTGGGTGAGGTCCTCCTCGCTGCGGGCCGAGTGGGTGAGACCGTTCTCGGTGAAGATGGTGACCTCGGTGACCAGTGCGGCGCCCGGCTTTGCGCGGAACAACAACAGCGGCTTTGCGTACAACAGGTAGATGAGATACCCC
>JAVBQQ010000076.1:0-19464 GCA_031548875.1 Oscillospiraceae bacterium | reverse complement strand
AAAAGCGTCAAGCTGAACGCCAGCTACCGCACGGTGGCCGTGGGCAAGAGCACCACTCTGAAAAAGACCCTCTCTCCCGCCGACGCCGCGAATAAAAACGTGAGCTGGAAGAGCAGCAACACAAAAATTGCCAGGGTGGACAAAACCGGCAAGGTCACCGGCGTGAAGGCCGGCAAGGTCACCATCACCTGCACCACGCAGGACGGCAAAAAAACCGCCAAGTGCACCATCTATGTGGGCAAATCGGTGCAGGGCGTCAAGCTGAATACAGGCTGCCGCACGGTGGCCGTGGGCGGCAGCACCACGCTGAAAAAGACCTTTACGCCTGCCGACGCCGCGAACAAAAACGTGAGCTGGAAGAGCAGCAACTCGGCGATCGCCAAGGTGGACAAGTATGGCAAGGTCACCGGCGTAAAGGCCGGCAAGGCCACTATCACCTGCACCACGCAGGACGGCAAGAAGACCGCCAGCTGCACTATCTACGTGGGCAACGCCGTTTCCGGCATCCGCCTGGACAGGTCCTCCGCCAGTTTGTACACGGGCGAAAAACTCACCCTCAAAGCCACCCTCTCGCCCTCCACCGCCGCCAACAAGAATGTGGCCTGGACAAGCAGCAACACAAGGGTTGCCCAAGTGGATGCAGCCGGCAGGGTGACCGCCGTGGGCAGTGGCGCCGCCACTATCACCGCAAAAACGCAGGACGGCGCGAAAACCGCCGCCTGTGTGCTGACTGTGCGCAACCGCGTAACGGTGAACATCGCTCAGGAGACGGTATCGCTCGCCGTGGGCCAGAGCGAAGAACTAGACGCCACCGCGGACATCGCCGGCTCGCCGCTTTGCTGGACGAGCAGCGACGACACCATCGCCAGGGTGGATAGTGACGGTACCGTCACAGCGCTGGCGCCTGGCGACGCGGTGATCACCGTGACCGCCACCGACGGCGGCATCGCCGACAGCTGCTCCGTGCAGGTCACTCTGCCCGAGCTGCGCATGCCACAAGAACTGCTCTCCCTCACCGAGGGCGACAGCTTTAGCCTGCCCCGCGGCATCGCGTTGCCCATCAGCGAAGAAGAGAACGCCGCCACGCAGGATGCCGCCAGTGTCTTTACCGGCTGCACCTGGGCCAGCAACGATGAAAGCACCGCCACCGTAGATGCGGACGGCGTCGTCACCGCGCTGGCAGCCGGCCAGGTGACCATCACTGCCACCGCCGCCGATGGCAGCATCGCACAGTGTGTCATCACCGTGCTGCCGAAGCAGGACGAGGGCGCGCCCGCCCCGGCCGACGTCGCAGGCCCCGCCGGTGACGTAGAGGAAGACGCCCCCGACAGCACGGCGCCGGCCGACGACCTGGATCCGGCCATACCACAGGGATCCCCCGCTGATGCACAAGAGCCGGACGCACCGCAGGGCCCTTCCCTAGACACAGATGGCACGGAGGATACAATCTCCCTGCCCGCCTGAACAAGAACCCCATTACAAACCGCCCAAGGGTCATACCCCTGGGCGGTTTTTTCATCTTTTCGGCGCCCCTACGCCTCTCTTACAGCTGGCGGTACAGGTCCACCAAGTGGCGCATGATGCGCGCCGTCATGCCCCAGATCACCTTGCCGTCATACTGGTAGAACAGCACGTCGTGCCGCGCCACGGCCCAGGGGTATTTCTGCACACCCAGCAGTTCGTAGGGGAATTGCTCATCCACGTTCGTCACCGACACCTGGTTGTGGTACACGCGGGGCGGCGTGTCCAGAAAAAACGAAAATGGCACGGTGAACACGCTTTTCACCTCGTCGGTGCTGTAGCTGTCCTCGTA
Organism: Oscillospiraceae bacterium; assembly: GCA_031548875.1. Lineage (GTDB taxonomy): Bacteria > Bacillota > Clostridia > Oscillospirales > Ruminococcaceae > JAAYCI01. The sequence goes on along the minus strand of JAVBQQ010000076.1, from coordinate 17,651 downwards.
GCCGTGCAGCCGCACCAAAAACGGATGGATGACCGACAAGCCCAGGTGGGAGAGCCTGTCCAGCGGGGCCAATACCTCCACCGTGCCGTCGGGTATCAACAGCTCCTCGCACGTCTCACGCACGGCGGCGGCGCGCGGCGTCTCGCCCGGCTCCACCTGCCCGCCCGGGAAGCTCACCTCCCCCGGCTGCCTGTCCAACCGCTCCGAGCGCACCTCAAACAGGATGGCCTGCTGTTCGGGCAGCCAGGGCACGGCCACTGCAAACTGTCCATATCGCTCCCCGTCTATCCAGCCCGGTCGCCGCCCCGCCAGCTTCTCGAACATCCCCGCCACCTCCGCATCCTGTTCCGGCTTTTCTCTATCATACCCCCACGGGGCAAAAATGCAAGTGCCCTTTGTCAAAAGCAGTCACCTTCGCCAAAGTACGCCTTTGTTCGTGTGTAAACAGCCCGCGGGCACGCTATAATGAATGCATGGAATAGGGGCACGTGGGCAAGCCCATCCGCGAGGTGCCACGTTCGCATCTGCGCCCCTTTCACGAAAGGAGGCATCCCCATGGCACGCATCATCGTGGTGGGCGGCGTGGCCGCCGGCATGAGCGCCGCGTCCAAAGCCAAGCGCATACACCCCGCCCACGAGGTCGTCGTGTACACCGACGAAGACCAGGTGTCCTACGCCGCCTGCGGCTTCCCCTATTACGCCGAAGGCATCCTGCACTCGCTCGTCAAACGAAAACCCGAGCAGTTCCGCGAGGCCGGTATCGAGCTGCACATGGGGCACCGCGTCACCAGCTTCGACCCCGCCACCCACACCCTGACCATCGAGAGTGAAGACGGCGCACAACTGCAGGACCGCTACGACAAGCTGGTGCTCGCCACCGGCGCGCGGCCCATCCGCCCGCCCATCCCCGGCATCGACCTGCCCGCCGTGCACACGGTGAACAATTATGCGGACATCATAAACCTCACCCACGCGCTGCGTAATGGCAATGTGAAGAACGTGGCCATCATCGGCGGCGGCTTCATCGGCGTGGAGATGGCCGACGCTCTGCACGCGCTGGGCATGCAGGTGTCCATCGTAGAGATGGCCTCCCAGCTGCTGACCAACCTGGACGCCGACCTGGCCGACCTCGTGCGCGAACACTACGCCCAAAACGGTGTATCCATCCACACGGGCGAGGCGGCCTCGGCCATCGAGCAGGCGGAGAGCGGCCTTGTGCTGCACACGCCCGCCCGCGCCATCCAGGCCGACATCATTCTCTCCTGCGTGGGCCTTGTACCCAATAGCGAGCTGGCCGCCGCCGCGGGCGCCGAATTGGGCGTGCGCAAGGCCGTCCGCGTAAACGAACGGCTGGAAACCACCCTGCCCGACGTGTATGCCGCGGGCGATTGCGCCACGGCAACGCACATGCTCTCGGGTGCCGAGGTGTGGATCCCCCTGGGTACCACGGCCAACAAGCAGGGCCGCGCCGCAGGCGAGAACGCCGCCGGTGGCGACGCTTCCTTCCCCGGCGTGCTGGGTAGCTCCATCTTTAAGGCGATGGAGTTGGAGGGCAGCCGCACCGGCCTTTCCAAAACCGAGGCCGAAAAGGCCGGCTTTGCCGCCTGGGAGTATACCACCACCGCCGACACCATCGTTACCTCCTACCCCGGGGGCGGCCAGATGACCATCCGGCTTGTGCTAGAGGAGGGCAGCGGCCGCATTCTGGGCGGGCAGATCGTCGGCTCACAAAAAGCCGGCAAACGCGTCGACGTGCTTGCCGCGTTGGCCCAGCTGCACCATACCGTGCACGACCTCGCCAAACTGGACCTTGCCTACGCGCCCCCCTTTGCAACACCGTGGGACGCGCTTGCCATTGCCGCCGCCGGCGCCATCAACGAGCAGGCGAAGCACGGATGAACTGCGGCCTACCGTTCGGTCGCGTCCATGCCCGGATATTCCACTACTCCACAAAAACCGGCCTTTGCAGCACAAAGCCCCCCGCCGAAACTTGCTTCGGCGGGGGGCCTTTTCATTCCATCCCATCTTCACACGGGCGCAGGTCACGCGGGGCAGTCCGCCCGCCGCCCGCGCTCACCGCGTCACCATCAGCTTCCGGAAGGCATCCTGCAATCCCTCAATGGTCAGCCGGTGCATCTCCACCTCGCGCTTTATGATATGGTATGTCTGCCCCCAATACTGGCCCTCGGGGGGTTCCTCCTGCGGGGCCAGCCACACCAGCCGCGGCCAGCGCGCCCGCAGCCGCCGCAGCCACTCCAGCGGAGAAACAAAATCCTCCGGGCGCTTGCGGTAGTAGTAAAAATCATACTCGTCGCCGCTTTTCAGCTCCCACGGGTCCATCTCCGCGTCGCCCACCACGATCACCTTGTAGTCCCCGTTCAGGTTGTGCAGCACCCACTCGGTGGGTACCCGTGCGGCGGGGCTGATGGCCGGCGTCGTGTACAGATAATCCTTGATACAGTTGTGGAAATAGTAGATCGTGAGGTCCTTGAAGTGGTTCGACTTCTGCACCGCGGAGAAAAACTCGGTGCACAGCCGCCGGTACGAATCCATCGACCCGCCCGAATCCATCAACAGCAGCAGTTTTACGGTATTTTTGCGCGGTTTTTGGAACACCAGCTTCAAATGCCCGGCATTGTCGCCCGTCTCGCGCACGCTCTCGTCCAGGTCCAATTCGGTGGCCGGCGCGTCCACCTGGGCGGAAAACTGGCGCAGGCTGCGCAGCGCCGTCTGGAAGCTACGGTTGTCCAGCACGCGGTCGTCGCGGAAGTCCCGGAATCGCCGCTCGCCGGCCACTAGGAAGGCGCTGCGGTACTTGCTCTGCCCGCCCACGCGCACGCCGCCCGGGCGGCGGCCGTTGTTGCCAAAAAAGGAACTGCCCCCCGTGCCCACCCAGTAGCTGCCCCCGTTGTGCTCCTCCTTCTGCTCCTGGATGCGCTCCTCCAGCATCTTGAGGATCTCCTCGTGGGCAAGCATCTCTTCCTCGGTAAGCCGGGGCAGGCCGGCCAGTTCCTCCTCCAGGAAGGGCTTGTCCAGCCAGTCCAGCATCTCTGCGGGGATCTCCCCCGCAAACTCCACGCCCTCGAAGAATTCAAGGAACGCTTGGTCGAACTTGTCGTAGTCCGCTTCGCTGTGCACCACCACGGCGCGGCAGAGGTAATAAAACCCCGAAAGGCTGCTGCGGGCAAGGCCCTTATGCAGCGCCCCCAGCAGGGTGAGCCACTCGTTCAGCGATACCTCGATGCCCCGCGCGCGCAGCAGGTAAAAAAAAGCTCCAAACATCCCCCTGCCCCCGCCCTCAGCGGGCCGCGCGGGCGCGGTGCGCACGCAGCGTTTCCATGTCTTCGTCCTTTTTCAGCAGCACCCCGGCAAAAGGGATCTCCGCCTCGATGCGCCCGGGCGCCACGCCCCCCACGGCCAATGCGCGCAGCCAATCGATCAGCTCGGAGGTGCTGGGCTTCTTGCGGATGGACGGCAGTGCCCGGATGTGATAGAACACGGCCATGGCCTGGCGCAACAGCGCATCCTCGATATCCGGGTAGTGAACCTTCACGATCTGCGCCATCAGCTTTTCGTCCGGGAACTCGATGTAGTGGAAGATGCAACGGCGCAAGAACGCGTCGGGCAGCTCCTTCTCCGCGTTGGAGGTGATGATGACGATGGGCCGCTTCGCCGCCTTCACCGTCTCTTTCGTCTCGGTGATATAAAACTCCATGCGGTCCAGCTCCCACAAAAGGTCGTTCGGGAACTCGAGGTCAGCCTTGTCGATCTCGTCGATCAGCAGGATGGGCTGGCTTTCGTCCGTGAACGTCTCGCCCAGCTTGCCCATTTTTACATAATGGGCAATGTCGTCCACGCCCTCGCCGCCAAACTGGCTGTCGTACAGCCGCTGCACCACATCGTACACATACAGCCCGTCCTGCGCCTTCGTGGTGCTCTTTATGTTCCATATGTACAGCGTTTTGCCCAGTGCTTTTGCAATGCTCTGTGCCAGCATTGTCTTTCCGGTGCCCGGCTCGCCCTTTATCAGCAGCGGTTTTTCCAGCGCAATGGCGATATTCACGGCGTTCATCAGGTCGGCCGAGGCAACATAGTCTCCGCTGCCGGTGAACATGGCCTGTCCGTTCTGTGTCATCTGTTTTCTTCTCCCTTTGTGCAAAAATCTATTCTTTGTCATACTACCACACCCCCGCCCTCGGCACAAGGCAGATGCAAACAAACCCACACGGGCACCGGGCAGCCGACTCGCAAAAAAAACTTTCCCCCTCGACAGAATTACCCCATTCCCTCGCGCCACCTGTTTTATACTGGTATCAGCACACCCGCGGCGCGCGCACGGCACCCGTTCCGCACATGCAGAACTGAAGCCGCCGCAAGCGTGACCACAACCGCCTCAAAGAAAGGAGCCGCATTATGCCACAATATCAGGATCCCGCAAAAGCCTTTGCGCCCGACCGCACCCGCTTGCCCATACACGAGCCTGCCTACCGGCCCATCACAGAGCCCTACGTGACGGCCAGCTATAAGCCCGAGGCCCCGCCGCGCTTCACCGTGCAGCCGCCCGAGGGCGCGCCCAACGTGCTGTTGGTGCTGCTGGACGACATGGGCTTTGGCTGCACCAGCGCCTTTGGCGGCCCGGTGCCCATGCCCACCGCCGAACGGCTGGCAAAAGACGGCGTCAAGTTCAACCGCTTCCACACCACCTCCATCTGCGCGCCCACCCGCGCCGCGTTGCTTTCCGGCTACAACCACCACTCGGTGGACATGGGCAACATCACCGAGCTGGGCACCGCCTACCCCGGCAACCGCTCCACCCGCCCCAAGGACGTGACCCCTGTGGCCCGCGTGCTGCGCGAGAACGGCTACTCCACGGCCCAGTTTGGCAAATGCCACGAAACGCCCACCTGGGAAACCTCCATCTCCGGCCCCTTCGACCACTGGCCCATCCACTCGGGCTTTGACAAGTTCTACGGCTTCCTCTCGGCCGAGACAAACCAGTGGAACCCGGTGCTTATCGACGGCACCCAGCCCGTGCCCCCCAGCGACGACCCGAACTACCACCTCAGCGAAGACCTGGCCACCCAGTGCAGCCAGTGGATCCGCTTCCAGAAGGCCCTCACGCCGGACAAGCCTTTCTTCATCTACCTGGCTCCCGGCGCCACCCACGCCCCCCACCACGCGCCCGAAAAATACCGCGATATGTATAAGGGCCGCTTCGACAAAGGCTGGGACGCCGTGCGCGCCGAGACGCTGGAAAACATGAAGAAGCTGGGCATCGTGCCAAACGACGCCGACCTCGCGCCGCAGGCGCGCGGCATCCAGGTGTGGGACGACCTGCCCGCCGACGAAAAGAAGCTGTACGCCCGGCAGATGGAGATCTACGCCGGCTACGCCCACCACGTGGACGAACAGGTGGGCCGCGTCATCGACACGCTGGACGACATGGGCATCACCGAGGACACGCTTATCATCTACATCCTGGGCGACAACGGCGCCAGCCCGGAGGGCAACCTGAGCGGCGTGTTCAACGAGATCTCCACTACAAACCTTGTGGACGAACCGTTCGATTACGTGATGAGCCACTTCGACGAACTGGGCACCCCCATGGCCAACAACCACTACGCCGCCGGCTGGGCGGTGGCCATGGACGCCCCCTTCACCTGGACCAAGACCGTCGCCAGCAACTTCGGCGGCACCCGCAACGGCATCATCTTCCGCTATCCCAAGGCCTTCAAAGGGGGCGAGAGTGAGATCCGAACCCAATTCCATCACGTCATCGACATCGCCCCCACCATCCTAGACGTGTGCGGCGTCCCGCTGCCCACAGAGGTGGACGGCATCGAGCAGCGTCCGATGGAGGGCGTGTCCATGCTGGCGGCACTGAAAGACGCAAATGCGTCCGAAAACCGCAAAACACAATACTTCTGCGTGGGCGGCTACTGGGGCGTGTACCACGACGGCTGGTTCACCGGCGTCATCGACAAAGCCCCCTGGGAGCGCCACAAGAGCCATTCCGACCCGTACAAGGACAACGACCACTGGGAGCTGTACAACATCGACGAAGACTGGAGCTGTTCCCACGACCTGGCGGACAAACATCCCGAAAAGTTGGCCGAGATGAAGGCCATCTTCTTCGAGGAGGCCGAAAAGTACAACGTGCTGCCCATCGACATGCGCGGCGAACAGGTGCTGAACAGCGCCATCGCCGACCGCCCCACCCTGCTGGGCGACCGCACCGAGATTACCCTTGCCGCTGGCATGGGCGGCTTGAAGGAAGCCTGCTTCCTCAACATGAAGAACACCTCCTTCACCATCACGGCAGAGGTGGAGGTGGCCAAAGACGCCACCGACGGCGTCATCTTTGCCCAGGGCGGCCGCTTTGGCGGCTACGCGCTGTACGTGAAGGACGGCAAGCCCATCTTCTGCTACAACTTCGTCTCCATGGAGCGCTACTACGCTAAAGCCGAAAAAACCCTCACCGACGAGCGCAACCACATCGTGGTCGACTTCAAATACGACGGCGGCGGCTACGGCAAAGGAGGCGACCTTACACTCAGCGTGAACAACGAGGTGTGGGCCACCGGCCGGGTGGAAAACACCATGGGCTTCTTCTACTCGTTCGACGAAACCGTGGAGGTGGGCAAGTTCTCCGCCACCCCTGTCACAGAAGACTTCACCGTGAAGGATTCTGCTTTCCAGGGCAAGATCTTCAGCGTCAACATCAAGACCCACGACTGAGGACACGCGCCCGCCTTGACAAACCACACAAAGGACCCCCGTAACAACCGTTACAGGGGTCCTTTCGCGCCGCCGCGCGGGGACGGGCGCGTCACCACGCCCGAAAGTCCCGCTCCTCCTCGTTGCCCGTGCTCTGCGCAATCTCGGCAAAGCGCTCGAACACGTCCGGGCAGTGCTCCAGGATGTTCGGATCAAATTGCGTGCCTGCCGCGCTGCGGATGATGAACATCGCGTTGCCGTGCGTGAACGGCCCTTTGTATGGCCGGTGCGATATCAGCGCGTCGTACACGTCCGCAATGGCCATGATGCGCCCCGAAAGGGGTATCTCCTCGCCCTTCAGGCCCTGGGGATATCCCGAGCCGTCCCAGCATTCGTGGTGGGTGTATATCAGCTCCTGCGCAACCGCCAAAAAGCCCGATTCTTCCCCCAGCTCCCGGATGGCGTCGCCCACCACCATGGCGCCGAAGGTGGTGTGGCTTTTGATGCGCTCGTATTCATCCGGCGTCAGGCGGTCGGGTTTCAGCAGGATGCTGTCCGCAATGGCCACCTTGCCGATATCGTGCAGCTTGGCCGATTTTACTATGTGCTCGGCGTACCCGGCGTCCAGCCTGCACCCCGGTACATCCAGCTCCTGCAGCGCCTCCACAAGGACGCGCACGTACCCGGTCGTGCGGCGGATGTGCGCGCCCGTTTCGTTGTCGCGAAAAGACGTCACGTTGGCCAGGATATCCAGTATCGCGTCCTGTGCCATCAGCAGCTGTTTCGTCTTTTTTTCCACCACGCCTTCCAGGTTTTTGCGGTAGCCCTCCAGCTCCAGGTGCAGGCGCACACGCTGCATCAGGATGCTGGCCACCACCGGCTTTGTAATGTAGTCCACCGCGCCCATGGCCAGCGCGTGCTCCTCGCTCTCCCTGTTTTCCATCGAGGTGAGGAAGATGACCGGGATCTGCGCCCACAGGGGGTCCAGCTTCAGCCTTTCCATCACCTGGTAGCCGTCCATGTCCGGCATCCGCACGTCCAGCAGGATCAAGTCCGGTTGGGTTTTTTTTAGCAGCACAAACGCCTGTCCGCCCGAAACGGCTGGATATACCGTGAATTCCTCCTGCAGCGTGTGCAGCATGGCCTGCATGCTCACTACATTGTCGTCCACCACCAGGATGCTCTTGCGCAGTGCGCCCATGGGTATCCTCTCTTTCCCCGCGCGGCATCCCTGCCGCGCGCTCCTTTATATAAGGTATTTTTCCAGTTTCGCGTGCAGTGTCTCCGCGTCCACCGGTTTTCGGACAAAATCATTGCCGCCCAACGCGCGCGCTTCCCGCACATCCTGCGCGCTGGCGCGCCCGGTGAGAAAGACGATCGGCACGTCCTTGTACCGCTCCATCTTGCGGATGATGCCCAACAGGGTGAACCCGTCCATGTCCGGCATTTCAATGTCCAGCAGCACAAGGTCCACGCTGTTGTTCGTCAGATACTGCAGCGCGGCCATGTGCCCCGTCACGCAGATCACCGTGTAGTGTTCCCCCAGCATCGCCTGCAGCGCGCTGAGCACCACCGGCTGGTCATCCACAGCCAGTATTTTTTTCCTGCCCGCGCCGCCGGGCGCACCCTGCGCGCCGTACAAAGAGCGCAGGAGCCCCTCCAGCTTTTCCCCTGCTTCGGCGTAGGCAAACCGCATAAGGTCCGCGTGCACCGCCAGCAGCGTCTCGTCTGTCTCGACGGAAAAGGTGACCGACTCCAGCACTCGCAGCTGCTCGATGGCCGGCGCCGCCTCGAAGTTTCTCACCAGCGTCAGGATCCTCTCGAACAGTTCTGGTTTCGCAGGGGCGGCCGGCCGCCCGTCTACCGACCGCACCCGCGCAGTCGGCACATCTGGCGCCGGCTGCCGCACCCGCGGCTCTTCCGCCGCCGCGCCCGTGGCTGGGGTTAGGGCCAGCTTGGCGTGCTCGATTTTTGTGACCAGCGGGTGCAACACCCGGCTCAGGTTTTGGAACTGCTGCTGCGCCTTTCTCCCATCCCCGCCCTCCAGCGCGGCGGTAAACTGTTCGATGGCCCAAACGGCCCTGGTGGCGTTAATGTCCAGCAGACGTTTCTGGAACGCCCCCAGCTTGGCCATATACCGCCGCCGGGCGTCTTCGTCCAGCCTGGCCGCCGAATACTCGTCTATCACCTCGTGCGAGAGCGCCACCAGCGTGTCCATGAGCGCAAAGAAACCCGCCCGCGTAGACACCGCCTGCATCGCCGGCACCACTGATATGTCTACAATCTCCATCAGCTTGTGCAGGCTATATGTCGAGTTTTCTTTCATCCATCCTCTCCTCCCTCCATCCGCTCGCACATCTCGTCTATCACTGCCGCCACAGCGGCAAAATCAAACACGTTCAACAGCGTCCCCGCCTGCGCCAGCTGCTCGTCCAGCCAGCGGCCGAAACACTGTCCCTGCAGCTGTAGCAGCAACTGGCGGGCGGCGCCATAGTCAAACCCGTCCACATATGTGTGCAGCAGCTGCAGGTTCAGCCGCAACGCCTCCTTGCTCCCGGGCGGTTTTTCCTGCCCGGTCTCTTCCTGTGCAAACAGCGCCCGCAGCCCTTCCTCCAGCAGGCGCAGCCCATCCAGCAGGGCGGGCAGGCCTGCCATGCAGGAGGCAATATCCCCCTCCCGGGCGGCGGTCTCCGCGGCCAATGCCTGTTCGGCAAGGGCGCCGGCCCCAATGTGCCGCAGTTCACCCTTCAGCCCGTGCGCCTCCATGCCCAGCGACGCAAGATCCTCTGTCTCCCCAGCCTTCCGCAGGCGCTCCCTCGTTTCGGGGAGCGTTTGCAGCACAATGCCCAACAGCTCCTCGTAGGCGTCCTGCCTGCCGCCCATGATCGCCACGCCCTCCTCCACGTCCAGGCCGTCCAGCGCGGCGGCACGTTGCAAAAGGGCAGACAGCGGCGCCTCTTCCCCGCCCGGCGTCGCTTTGACGTCCCGTCGCACCTTTCCCGCCGGCAGCCACTTCAGCAACAGGCGGCTCAGCTGCGCCCTGTCGATGGGTTTAGAGAGGTAGTCGTCCATGCCACTCTCCAACAGTTGCTCCCGCGCGCCCACCACGGCGTTGGCCGTCAGCGCCACCACCGGCAGTGTGTAACCGTCCGCGCGCAGAACGCGCGTGGTTTCCAGCCCGTCCATATCGGGCATCATCTGGTCCATGAACACCATGTCGTAGTCCGTCTTTTGCATCCTGTCGATTGCCTCAGGGCCGGAGCCGGCCGTATCCGCTTCAATGCCGAACCGCTCCAGCAGCCCCACCGCCACACGCAGGTTCACCGCCTTGTCGTCCACCACAAGCACCTTTGCGTCGGGCGCATACAGCTCGCCCCGCTCGTCGTCCTCCGGCTGTGGCTCTACCGCCTCTCCCTGCACAAAAGGCAGCAATACCTCCACCGTCGTCCCCCTGCCGTACTCGCTCTGGATATCGATCTCTCCGCCCATCTTGTCTACCAGCTTTTTGGTGATGGCCAGCCCCAGGCCGGTGCCCACGATGCCGCGATTGCGGCGCGTGTCCAACTGTACATACTCGTCAAACACCATTTCAAGCTCATCTTTTTTTATACCAATGCCCGTGTCGCTCACGCGGAACAGCAGCTTCTCCCTCTGCCGGCATACGGCAAAACACACGCTTCCCCGCTGTGTGTATTTGATGGCATTGTTCGCGATGTTGATGAGGATCTGGCGGGTGCGCACATCGTCGCCATACACATACGCGGGCAGATCGTCGGCCGGTTCAAAGTCGAACGCGATCCCTTTCGCGTTTGCCGCAAAGGCAAACATCGAATGCAGATTGCCCAGCAGCTCGCCCAGGTCGTAGTCCACCGGCCGCAGGTCGAACCGGTTTTCCTCTATCTTGGTCAAGTCCAGCAGGTCGTTGATGATCTCCATCAGCGAATTGGCGGAGACGCCGATGTCACTCACAAGACGCATCTGCTTGTCTGAGAGCCGCTCCCCCGCCAGCAGGTCCGCCATGCCGATGATGCCGTTCATGGGGGTGCGTATCTCGTGGCTCATGTTGGAGAGAAACTGGCTCTTGGCGCGGTTTGCCTGCTCCGCCGTCTCTTTTGCCGCGGTCAGCTCCTGCTGTATCATGATGTGCGAGGTGACATTGAGCAAAAGCCCGGTGATGCTCTCGACGCTGCCGTCCTCGGCCCGCGCAACCTTCATGTAGTTGCGGTAGTTGCCCAGGCTCCCGTCCGCCTGCAGCAGGGTCAGGTCGCGGGGGTTCAGCGCCTGGAACGCGCCTGCGTCGCCCGCTCGCAGCGCCGCCTGGTACGCGCTTCCGCTGTAGTCCGCCTGATGGTCCGCCAGCAGCCGGTCCATCTCCGCAATGCTCATCTCCCCGCCTTTTTGCAGCCCAAACGCCGCGGCAATGATATGATCGAAGTGGAACCGCCCGCCCCGGAAGTCCACCTCCCACACCCCGGCGTCCGATGAGCCAAGCGCCATCTCCAACCGCCGCGCAATCGCCACAATCTCGGCGTCCTTGGCAATCATCTCCTCGGCCGAATGCAGGCTTTTTTGCGCCATCAGCAGGTTTTTGTTCTTCCGGTTGATCACAACGGCAAACACAACCAGTCCCACGATGGTCAGCAGCATCAGCACCGCCAGCAACACCGCCAGCACGAACGCGTTGGGGTTCACCTCGTAAAAAGATGCCTTCTTGTTGATGACCGTGCGCTCCTTGGGCAGCTGCTGCCCATCGATGCCGTGCTGTGTGCAGGCGTTGTGGTCAAATATCCACTGGTTGAAAGACTGGGTATCATACAGCAGCGGCTGGGTGCGGATATCCGCCCCGTCCAGCACGCGCAGGGCAATCTCCGCCGCCGTGCGCCCCTGCATACCGGATGCGACATATCGCCCCCCCACCTGCCCATACCCGATGCTGCCATACCGCATACCAAAAATGGGCAGTTCACAGCTTGCGCCCAGCTTACAGCTTTTAGCCAGCGCGAGCTGCAACTCCTTTTGCGAGTAAAACCGATTGCTGTTGTCAAGGCTGAACACACCACACAACATCACTGTCCCTTCGGGCAGGTGTTCTATCTGCGCCAGCAGCTCATCCAACGGGGCGTCGGGGCTAAAGATGATCTCCACATCCTCCATCAGCGGATTGTCCAAAAGCTGCCTTTCTATCTCCGCCTTCCATGCAAGCCCCGTTTCCGAATAGTCGTTCAGGACATACAGCTGCTGCGTATCGGGAAACAACTGCCGGATAAGCGCCGCGTTCTCCGCCGCGGGTACCGCCTCAAAAATACCGGTGATATTGCCGTCCGCCTTCCACAGCTCATCCCTCACATCGCCGTTCTGGCCGCAAAAAACAACGGGCACACCACTGAACAGGGTACTGTAGTAATCCATTACAAAATCAATGGCCGCATTGTCCGAGGCGATGATCAGGTCCGGCGCGCCCCGCAGGTACAACGTGCGCACGATTGACATGACGCTGCGGGAGCGGTTGTTCTCGTTCAGGGTGCGGTTCGCGTTCAGCGCCACGTTGTCGTAGCGGATATCATCCCTGTTCAAAAGCACCGCCTCCACACCGTCCACCAGTTCCGCTTCCCACGGGTCATCGCTGTAATAGGAGGAGAGATGCAGCACGCTTTTTTGCGTTGTTTCAGATATTTTTTTGTGCGCCACGATATGGTCGTACTCACCGTTTTCCCTGATGCCCCGCAACGCCTGCGCCAGGTCGGGCGCCAGCTCCTCGTGGCGCTTGTTCAGGTACATATACGCGGGCGAACGCTCCACCTCACACAAAAACACCACGCCCGGCGGAATGGGCATCCTGTCCTGCAGCAGCGCGGTCACAACGATCACATCGCATTCGTTTGCCAGCAACGCTTCGATAAGCGCCACATTGCTATTGAGAATCATGTGCTCGCGTATCCCCGCCGGAAGCTGGCTGGCTATATGCGTTTTTTGTATCTGCGTGCCAACGCGCAAACCATTCAGGTCTTCCCACGTCTCTATCCGCCCTGAAAAACCCTCCCGCACATATACCTCAAACCTTACCTCGGCAACCGGCTCGGGTACACGTATCAGGTTGGGATACTCCTTTTCCAGCCCGGCCACCTGTGTGATGATCGCATCCTTTTCGCCGCTGTTCGCCATCTGTATCGCATACGCCATGGGCATGGCTTCCACCGTCATGTCGTAGTCGGGCACATACTGCAGCGCGCGGTGCACCAGGCGGTCCACCGTAGCCGTCTGGTCCATGGCGGCGGCAATGTTCAGCGGCAGTTTCTTTGTCGCCGCATCGGCCCCCATCGGCATCATGGCCAGTAAAAATAGCATCGCGCAAACCAGGGCCGCCGTCTTTTTCAACTATATCCCCCAGTTCCTATTTATATACTATGAAATACCCGCTTTTATTGTATCAGATGGCCTGTGATAGCACCACTGGCATTTTTTGCCCTTTTTCTGTCCGCCACACCCGCCCCCTTGTCAGTGAACGTCTCCAAACGCAGTCGCGGCGGGCATTTGCGCGCTTTTCCCACGCGTAAAATGTCAATATTTGTAAAATCTTATAGAACTTGCCCATTTTTCAAAAACGCCCCGCAACAATATTGCAACATGGCTTTTCGCCGGGAACTGTGGTAGACTAAAAAACAGTGCGGCCTGCTTATGGCGGTGCTGTGCACAGTTCTCCCATCACAACAAAAAGGAGCTCCCCCATGCGCCGTATCGTCGTGCTTGCCCCTTCGTTCGTGCTCACTGCAATCCTGGCGGTAGTGCCCGCGCTGGCCCGCGCCGCCGACGCCTTCCCCGGCGTCAGCGTGTCCGCCGTCCAGATGCTGGTCACGCTGCCTTCTCTGGTGGCTTTTCCTGTCATCCTGCTGTCCGGCGCGCTGGCCGGGGTGTTCACAAAAAAGAAGATCACGCTCGTCTCCCTCTGCCTCATGCTGGCGGGCGGGCTGCTGCCGCTCTTGGTGCATCAGTCGCTGCCGCTGCTCATGGCGGCCGCCGCCATGTTCGGCTTGGGGCTGGGCGGCGTTTCGCCCATGACGACGGCACTTGTGTATGAGCATTACCCCGAGGAAAAAGAGATCATGCTGGGATATATGGGCGCCGCCCTGGGCGCCGGGGGCATGGTGTTTTCCTTCCTGGGCGGCGCGCTCGCCTCTATCCGCTGGCAGTACGCCTACCTTTCCTATCTGCTGCTCATCCCAGTCATCGCGCTGGTTCTGTTGCTGCCCAAGGGCGAGGTGGTAAAAACCGAAACCCGCTTTAGGGGCCTGTTCAGCGGCTCGCTCGTGTATTACCTTATACAATGCGTCATCACCACCATCGGCTTCAACGTGTTCAATACGAATATCGCCATGTATATCCAGGAGGCTGGCCTCGGCGGCGCACGGGCTTCGGGTGCCATTACCTCGCTGTATTCGGCGGTCAGCGTGGTGGGCGGCCTGCTGGCCGGACGCATCATGGCCAAACTCCAACGCTACACCCTGCCGCTCGTGTTCGCTGTGGCGGGCGTGGGCATGCTGTGCATCTGCGCGGGCGGCTCGCTGTTTATCGTGGGTGCGGGTGCCTTCCTCGTTGGGTTCACCTTTGCCATGTTCATGCCGGCGGGCTACAGCCGGGCCACCAGCGCCGCCCCCGCGGCCATGGCCACCATGGCCATAGCCGTATACTGCTGCTCCCACCAACTGGGCCAGTTCCTTACCCCCTTTGCCATCAACGGCGCCACCGCACTGGCAGGCGGCGGCATCTCGTTCAAATTCCTGCTGGCTGGGGGGCTTCTCCTCATCATGTTTGTTGCGGCCTTCCTCAGGGAACGCACCGCAGCGCCGGACGCACCACTCTCTCCCAGTTCTGCCGAAGGCAGAACTGCCGCTGCCGAAGGCAGAACTGCACCCGCCCGCGCGGAAGAAGACGGATGAAAGAACGCCCCCCAAGCTTACCGCTTGGGGGGCGTTCTCATTTCCCTGCACGAATGGGCACAAATCCAGGACCGTTTGCGCTTTATCCCGCCTCTCCGCACATACCCGTCCACGATTCCACAAACCCTACAAACTCTTCCGCCGGCATCGGCTTGGCAAACACATACCCCTGTATCATGTTGCATCCCATGGCACGCAGCTGCTCCACCTGTCCTTTTACGTCTATCCCCTCGGCGACCGTCTTCATGTGCAGCGCCTTTGCCATCGCAACGATATTCCGCACCAGCTGCCGGCCCCTCTCCATCTCCTCCGGGTCCTCTTCATACAGGAAGAACTGCCTGTCCATCTTCAGGACATCCACAGGGATGGACTTGAGCATGTTCAGCGAGGAATACCCCGCGCCAAAATCATCCATCGAACATAGGAATCCGTTGTTTTTGCACGCGGCCACAACCGTTTTGAACAGGGCCAGGTCGCCGAACGCAAGGCTCTCGGTAAATTCCAGTTCAATGCACCCATCGGGGATGTCGTATTTCTTTCGGGTTTCCGCGTATATTTCCACAAAATCCGGCCGCATCAGCCCCAGCCGGGACACGTTCACCGACAGAACGCAGGGCGCGGGCCCGTTGTCCAGATCGTTTTCCCTGTAAAAGCGGCACACCTTGTCGAACAGATATCTGTCCAGCTCTACAATAAAGCCGTTTCGCTCAAACAGCCCAATGAAGCGCCCCGGTGGTATCACACCCCTTTCAGGGGATACCCAACGCACGAGCGCTTCGGCCCCTGCAATGCAGTCTCCGTGCTGGATATCTATCTTGGGCTGCAGATACACCCGGAACTCATCATTCTCCAGCGCCGCCTCCATAGTGGACTCCACTTCCGTCTCCCATAGCTTCTGTTCACGCATCTTGTTTGAATAAAAACCGAACCGTTTTATCCCGCCCGAGAACTGCGCTTCTTCCTGCGCCGTAATCGCCCTGTCCAGCATATCGTTCAGCGTCAGGTCGCCATCCTCTCGTTCCAGCACATACACCCCGGCGTACAGCTCCACCCGGTAGCCGTGCGCCAGTGTTTCCGGAAAAACGGCCAGGTGCTGGGACACGCTTTCGAAACGCAGCTCGATCTCTTTCCTGCTTTTGACCTTGCGCAGCGCAACAAATGCGTTTTCGCTGATGCGGGCGGACGCTTCCCCCTCCTGCGAAATCGACTCCAGAAAATCTGCCATATAGCGCAGCAGCCTGTCTCCCACATCGCGTCCAAACATGTCGTTGATATTTTTGAAATCCTTGATATCGCCATAATAGACGGCGTAACGCGTCCCGTTCGCGTTTCGCAGGATCTCTCCTGCGTCCAGCAAAAACTTGTGGAAGTTCCGATGTCCCGTCATCGGGTCCACAAAGGCAAGCACTTCCAGCGCCTCTCGGTTTTTTCTGTTGATTCTGCGGATCATCCAGATAAACAGGACAAATACGGCCGCCGCAATGCCCACGATCAGCGTCGTGCCAATCACGACATTCCGCAGTCCCGCACTCACCGCGCTTTCCGGCACGGCATAAAACACATACCAGTCGTTGGTATCCAGCGGGGCGTAGGCAACCAACCGCTTTTCCCCATACACCCCACGCACATGATGCCCCGCTTTCCTTGCGGCAAAATGGCCCAGCATCTCTTGCCGAAGTTCCTCGTCCACCGGCTCCTTCAGTTCAAAGATGTTGTCCCCAATGCCAACCCCCAACGGGCTGTTCGACTTTACGATATAGTTCCCTTCATCGTCGATGATGTGCGCCAGCCCTTCGCCCGCATACAGGGAATGGTCAACCACCTTCCGCAGCTCCTCCTGCGAATCCGCCGCAAACAACACCCCTTCCACGCTGTCGCCTTCCGTATTATACACCGGCACGGCGTAGTAATAGATGTGCTGCCTGCTCACTTCGTCATACCGCACCCGGCTCACCGCGTTTTCGCCGGTAAGCGCGCGCTGGACAAACCCCTCGGCGGACATATCCCCTCCCCGCTTCCTGCCATACAGGTCGGCCCAAACCGCCTGCCCGCCCGCATCGGTAAACCCGATGCGCACATAGTCGTTATGCGTGCCAAGTCCCTCCACCAGCGAGCCCAACACCTCATCATCACCCAGCAGGTCTTTGTCCTGCGCCACCACGGCCGCCATCATCAACGTATCAAATTCCTCCTGGATATGTTCGTCGATGGCAAACTGGGTCTGCTCGGTGGCCGCTTGGACATAGCCAATCGTCTCCTCCCTGCTCAGGTTCGTTGTGCGGTAGATAAATGCAATCCCCACAAGCAGGAAAGTAATGCCCGCAACCAGCGTAAGCGCATAGATCTTATTGATGCGCATGGTGTTTTTTTCGTTTTCCGCCCGGTGCATCTTCAGCAGCTTCATCGTAGAGGGGGCATGCAAAAGCGAGCCTTCCTTCTTTTGGGCAGCTCTCATTTCCATCCCTCCTCTCGCATTCCTCCAACTTTATTGTATCCAGCCGGAACCCAGCCGCCAAGGAGATATTTCTGGTAATTTGTCAGGTCGTGCCAGGAAAGTCGCCCTATGTATCAACAAATAATTCACCTTTTGTCCAGCGCCGCCGCCACAAACGCGCCCAGCAGCGGGTGCGCCCGGTTGGGGCGGCTCTTGAACTCGGGATGGAACTGCACCCCGATGAAAAAAGGATGCCCCGGCAGTTCCACCGCCTCCACAAGGCTGCCGTCGGGGCTGGTGCCGCTGGCGCACAGCCCCGCCCCTTCCAGTTCCATACGGAAGCCGTTGTTGTACTCGTACCGGTGGCGGTGGCGCTCGGCGATCTCCGCTGCCCCCTTGTACACCCCGCGCAGCCTGCTGCCAGGTACCGTGCGGCAGGGGTAGCTACCCAGGCGCATGGTGCCGCCCTTGTGCTTTCCCCTTTGGCCGGGCATCAGGTCGATGACCGGGTGCGCCGTCCCACTATCGAACTCGGCAGAGTTCGCGTCCGCCCAGCCGCACACGTC
>JAVBQQ010000054.1:0-18912 GCA_031548875.1 Oscillospiraceae bacterium | reverse complement strand
AGCCAATGGCTTCCAGCAGGTCGGCCAGCTTGCGCATCAGTTCCGCGTTGTACTCGGTGAGGATGGCGGCGTGGTTGCCCAGCGCCCGGGGGGTGTGTTCCTCCAGCAGCACGTTGCCCAGGCAGACCATCTTCACCTTGGCATTTTTGTCGCAGTAGGCGGTAAGCACACGCATGCGGCAGTCCGGCCCGGGGATGCGGTCCTGCACCAGTAGCGTGTCGCCGTACCCGGCGGCAAAGATGCGGCTGGCCAGCACCTTCGCCTCGTCGGGGTTCTCGGCCAGGTACACCTTCTTCATGCCATCGAAGGGGTGCTTCCAGTATTCGATGCTGCTGCTGGGCTTGAGGATGGCGGGGTAGGAGAAGGGCAGGTCGTCCAGCAGGGGCAGGTCGTCGAACGAGCGCAACACCACCGTGGACGGGTAGGGGATGCAGTATTCGTCGCACAGCCGGTAGAAGTCTTCCTTGGAGACGAGACGCGCCATCAGCGCCGCGTCAATGTAGGGTACGATGTAGTCCCCGGACAGCGCATCGCGGTTGCGAATGCACATGGCGGCGTAGTCATCCGTGCAGCCCAATAGCACCCGTGTGGCGCCCGGCGTGGCGGCGGCGTAGGCCTTCAGGGTGGCCAGCATGGTCTCGTCCTTGTCCAGGTCCGGCACCTGGGTGAACTGCACGATGCGCGAATACTTCACCTCGCCCATCTCGTAGCGGCCAAAGGCCTGCGAGGTGACGCCGTACGCCTCGTGGAAGGCGCGGGCCACACTGTAGCAGTTCATGTCGGCGCCCAAGATGACCGGGCGCAGATTTGGGATGTTCGTGTTCATTTGCTGTTGCAACGGTGGTCCTCCCCCTGCGGTTTGCGCCCCGTGTATCGGGGCGGGGATGCAAAAAAACAGTATACCATAGATAGCGGGACCGGGTCAAAACCGGCGAGCGGAAAAAACGCCGCGATCTTTTAAGGAACGGCGCTGTCTACAACACCGCTTTTAGACGATCCATCAGATGCTGGAGACAAGTCCTCGTCCATGTGCATCGGCTCTTCCGCCTGGCCGGCGATGGAGACGGACACCGCTCCCGCCACAAGGCCCAGCGTGCCCATCAGCACCCCTTGCAGCAGGGAGGGCAGGTCGAACGAGCGGAACATAGCCGAAAAGACGGCGGAGGGCAGCTCGAGGCAGGTGGAAAACAAAAAGGTAAACGCCCCGAAAAAATACATCCAGCGCACCCGGCGGTGGGGCAGCGCAATGTACAGTGAGCGCAGCAGCATGCCCACCCACAGCATGGCAAAGATGGCCGAGAGTGCGGAGACGAGTGGTGCGACGCGATAGAGGCTTGTGGGGTTCACCATCACCCGGTACACCGAGAGGATACAGAAGGGCAGGGCGGCAAACACGCCCGGCAGGGCGCTGCCGGTGGGTGCGGGCGTGGCCTGCGTGAACATCTGGATGGCGCAGAGCACCATCCAGATAGCGTACACCACGCACAGCGCCCCCAGTACGATCTGGAAGGCGGAAAGGGCGGCCAGCCCGCTCACGACGGCCACGGCGCCGTAGGCCCCGCCGGCGATGGCCGCCACTGCGAACAGCGCGCCCAAAACAGGGTTGCGCACCCGCAGCACCGCCAGCGCGCGGGGGCCCACCGTGCGCAGGCCCAGCAGCACCATCACCAGCGGCAACAGCAGCACAAGGTACCGCACCCACACGCTGCCTTGCGTGACGAAACCGGTGACGGGGTCGGTGTAATAGGAGAGGTCCACCCAGTGCATGGCGCCGATCAGCACCATCACCAGCAGGATCAGGATCGTTGGCAGTTTACGCTTCATAGAGGGCCTCCAGACAAGCGGGGATCATTATTTCAAAACAAAGAGGATATTACAAAAGAGGAGCAAAGAAACGGGCAAATATTTGCGCGATCCGCCGGAAAAAGGGCATCGTCTGCACCTCTTCCAGCGTCACCTCGTGGGCCTTTTCGAAGCTGCGCAGCATGTCCTGCTTGGTGGCCGGCACCACCGGCCCGCCGTAAAAGGCCACGCAGCTTTCGAAGTGCAGGTACAGGCTGCGGTAGTCCATGTTGGCGCTGCCCACCACGGCCACGGCGTCGTCGGCCACGTACATCTTGGCGTGGTTGAAGCCGGGGGTGTACTGGTAGATGCGCACGCCCTCCTTCAAGAGGATGCGGTAGTAGCTCTGGGTGACGAGGTAGACGGTGGGCTTGTCCGGCACACCGGGTGTGAGGATGCGCACGTCCACGCCACTTTTGGCCGCCAGTGTAAGGCCGGTGATCATCTCGTTGTCCAGGATGAGATAGGGCGTAGAGATGTATACATAGCGCCTGGCCTGGCGGATGATATTGAGGTAGGCGTTCTCCGAGATGTTCTCTCCGTCGAGGGGGGAGTCCCAGTAGGGCTGGATAAAGCCGCGCGCCTCGAAAGTGGGCAGGGCGGCGTCTTGCACACCGTTCGAATCGTCACCCTCGGTTCCGCCAATGGCGGAACCGCAACCGCCGCTCTCAACCCGGTGCTGTGCACCGGATTGCCGGGCGTGCGAGGGCGGCAGGTTGCGCAGCACGTCGGCCCGGAAGGCGGCATAGTCGCTCGTGCGGCCCGTCACAAAGTCCCATGTGCGCAGGAAGATGGTGGTGAGGCTGTACACCGCCTCACCCCGGATAAGGAAGGCCGTGTCCTTCCATTCGCCAAAGCGCACCTTCTCGTTGATGTATTCGTCGGCGAAGTTGAGCCCGCCTGAAAAGCCGACCTCCCCGTCCACGATGGTGATCTTGCGGTGGTCGCGATGGTTAAGCATGGCGTAGCCCTGCACAAAAAGACGCAGGTAGAGCGGGCTGAACACCTGGCAGCTGATACCGCTTGCGCGCAGGTCCTCCATAAAGCCGCGCGGCAGCGTGAACATGCTGCCGAAGCCGTCCCATACAAGGCGCACATCCACGCCCTCGGCCGCCTTCTGCCGCAGGATGTCCAGCGTCGTGTCCAGCATCAGGCCCGGCTCCAGGATATAGTATTCCATAAAGATATACTTCTTCGCGCCGCGGATGGCGTCCAGAAATCGGGGGAAGAAATCCTGCCCGATGGGGTAGTATTCCTCCTGTCCGCTGCCGGGGTACACGGGCGAATGGGCATAGTCGATTAGATAGCGCGCACAGTGGTAGTGGCGGTCGTCCACGGCGGTGAGCTGCTGCAGCACATCCTCGTTCTGCCGCAACGTGGCGTCGATCTTCAGCTCGATGGCGTTCATCTGCCGACGCAGCTTACGGGGCACGTTGCGGTGGCCCCACACGATGTACAAAAGCGCCCCGGTGAGCGGCAGCAGCACGATGATGAGCAGCCACATCAGCTTGTAGGCGGGGTTCAGGTCGTCCTTTTCGAACACGAAGATGAACACGATGACAGCCACGATGGTGAGCACCGTATACAGCCAGGAGCCTGCGGGCGCGAGGTTGTACACCAAAATCACCAGCACCACCATCTGAGCGATGGCAAGCACCAGTGTGAGGAAAGATCGCGAGAACACGACCTTTGCAAACCCGGATTTGACCTTGGGGCCAGATTTCATGCGTGGACACCTCTCTTGCGTGGCGGGCGGCACTTCTTTTCATTATACAATCCTGCGCGCGGATGTACAAGCCATATGGCTGTCATATCTGCGCGAGGGGATGGATGCGGCAGGCCACAGGGCGAAAGCGGGCGCGCCTTGACGCAAGCGTGCGATTGGAGTATCATGAAAGGGACGAAAAACGGTGCAACAAGCGCCCGTATGGGGTTCGTATCTCTTTTTCTTTGAGGAGGCAACATGGACGAGAACACACAAAGTACAGGCCTGCCGGACGAATACGAGCCCGATATCCTCACGCTGGAGGACGAGGCAGGTGTGGAGCACACCTTCGAGGTGATAGACGCGGCTGATTTTGGCGAAAACCGTTACCTTGCGCTGGTGCCTTACAATCCAAACCCCGCCGCCACCCTGGCCGAGGACGCCGAGATGCTCATCATGCGGGTGGGCGAGGAGGAGAACGGCGACGAGTACCTGGACCTTGTGGATGACGCGGACGAACTGCAAGGCGTGGGGCAGATGTTCCTGAACAGGCTGAGCGAGGTGTACAACATCGACCTGGAGGAGCTGGAGGAAGAGTAGAACCCGGCTTTTGCCATGAACAAGACAACGACAGCAGCCCGGTCATCATGGCCGGCGGCCGAAAGCAGAAGCCCGGCAAACATGGCGCTGTATACGGTGCCATGTTTGGGGCCGGCCATGAACAAGACAACGACAGCAGCCCGGTCATCATGGCCGGCGGCCTGCCTTGTGCGAATTGATGCGGCCACAATTATCCTACTGGTTATGTAAAGGGAGCCCGGTGTCCGCAGGCGGATTGCAGACCTCCCGGTGGCCTTTGGCCCCGGACGATGGGAGCGTGAACCCTGGGGTAGGGCACCCACCTACTTGTGAGAGTGGGTTATAACTTGGCTGCAGACGGCAAGGCGGGTTTGCTTTTTTCAGTTCGAGTGCGCACTTTTCCGGTTTTTCACAACACAATGAGCGAAAGTTGGCTTGAAAACCCCGGGGAATAGGCGTATAATATCGCGTGAGTGTGGAGCCCCTTTCCGCCCACGCGATTTGTGTTTGCCAGCCCCGGCAAAAGCGGGGCGCGCGGCGAAAAAGACGAGAACAGGGAGGTGTTCATGGTGGCAGACCACAAACTGGATGCTGTGCAGGCCGGCACACGGGACCACGAGCGCGCGAAGACCCTGGCGATGGAACTGAGGCAGATCATCCAGGCGGACCGCATGGCCATGGATATCATCCATAACGCCGAGGATACCCGCAAAGAGATCGAACGCAAGACCCAGGAGGAGACGGCCCGCATCCTGCAGGATGCGCGGGAGCAGCTGAGCGAGGCCACCCGGCAGGCGGAACAGGCGCAGAAGGACGACATGGACCACCGCAGGAAGGCGGCGGAAGCCGAGTTTGCCCATCACCGCGACGCGCTGGAGCAGCGCATGGCCCAAAACCGCAAGGCCTGGGCGGAGGAGATCGCTGCTGCTATTCTGGAGGGCAGGCCTGGCGAGCGCGAGGGAGGCGATGCGCCGTGATCTCTAACGGCACAAAGGCCATCCTGCCCAAAGCGCGCGCCATGTTCGCAAAACGCATCACCCCTGCTGAATATGAGGAGATGATGCGCCGCCGCACCGTACCGGAGCTTGCCCAGCTGCTGCGCCGCCACCCCTATTTCCGCGGCAGCCTGGCCACCCTTTCGCCCACGGACCCGCACCGCGCCCAGATAGAAGAACTGCTGAACAACGACATCTTTAAAAAATACGAGACACTGCTGCGGTATGATTTCCAGGACGACGCCTTTTCCACCTTCTATGTGAAAGAGTGCGAGATCCGCGAGATACTGCGCGCGCTCCGGCTGCTCAGCATCGGGCTGCCGGGGGTGTACCTGCAACAGCTGCCGCCCTACCTGATCGGCAAGCTGCATTTTGATATGTACGAGCTGGGCCAGGCCCACACACTGCAGGCCGTGGCCGGGGTGCTGCGCCACACGGAGTTTTACCGCACTGTGCAGCAGGTGCTGGAGGCGGACCCCGACCTGGATGACTTCCCAAAAGCGGAGGCCATCTTCCTGCGATACCACTACGAAAACGTGTTCCGCCAGGTGCGGGAGGATTTCTCTGGCCGCGAGGCGGAGGCCGTGCGGGACATGTTCCTGATGGAGGCGCAGCTGTACAACCTGCAACTGCTATTGCGCGTGAAGACCTATTTCCCGGATACCTACACCCTGGACGAGCTGCGCGAGTTGCTGCTGCCATACAACTACCGCACCCCCCGCCGCCTGATGGAGGAACTCATCGAGGCGCCGGGCACCGAAAAACTGCTTGCGCTGCTGCGCTCGTCGCCCTCCGGCCGCTATGCCGCCGGCGACACGCCGGACGAGCTGGCCGTGGCGGGCAACGGGCTTTTGTACCGCCACGCCAAGCGCATTTTACACCTGAACCCATCGCCCTATGCCGCCATCGCCGCGTTCATCGCCCTGTGCAAGCTGGAGCGCGAGAACATCACCAACGTTATCGAGGGCGTGCGGTATGGCGTGGCGCCCGAGCGCATAAACGCCATGCTGTGGTACTGAAATATCCCTGCGCTTCTTTGCGCAGGCAGAACCGGGGAACATTCAATGGCCGTTGAAAAAATGAAATACCTCAACGTATACGGGCCCGAGAAGATGCTGCAACACACGCTGGCGGCCATTGCGCGCTGCGAGCTTTTTGCGCCCGAAGAGGGCGAGGCGGTGCTGCAGGCCCTGCGGGCGGAGCAGAACGAGTACGAGCCGCTGCTGACCAAGGCGAAGGGCCTGCTGGCCGACCTGGGCGCAGGCACCACCGCGCCCGATTTCATCGGCCGGGAAGAGGCCTACACCGTGAAGCAGGTGGACGAGTACCTGGAGCAGTACGCCGCCACCGTGGCCGAGCGCAGCCGGCGCCAGGCGGAGCTGGAGGGCGTTTTGGAGGTGCAGGCCAAGACCGAGAACCTGCTGGCCCACATGAAGGACCTGGACATCGACGTGGAGGACCTGTTCTCGGTGCGCTACCTGAAGGTGCGCATCGGGCGGCTGCCCAAGAACAGCTATGTGCGCCTGGCCTACTACCTGGACAAGGGCTTCAACTTCACCTCCTACTTCAACTTCATCGTGTATGACTTTGACGGCGAATACTACTGGGGGCTGTATTTCGCGCCGACCGACTCGGTGAAAGAGATCGACGACATCTTCAACTCGCTCTACTTCGAGCGCATCCGCGTGCCGGAGTTCGTGCATGGGAAGCCGGGCGAGGCACTGCAGGCCATCGCCGACGAGGAACACCACGTGCAGGACGAGCTGGCCGATCTGAAGACCCCGCGCGCCATCGCCGACCGCGAGGCGCTGGAGACCATCCAGAACATGGCGGCCTGGCTTTCGCACATGAACCAGCTGCACGAGATGAACAAACACGCGCTGGTGTTCAACCGCACCTTTTACATAAGCGGCTTTGTGCCCGCGAGTGACTACGCCCGTTTCGAAGCGCTCATCGGCGGCATCACCGCCGTGCAGATCAAGGAGGCAGACAAGGGGCAGAAGCTGCCGGTGGAGCCGCCGGTGCGCCTGCGCAACCCGTGCTTCTCGCGCCCGTTCCAGATGTTCACCGAGATGTACGGCCTGCCCGGCTACAACGAGATAGACCCCACCATCCTCGTGTCCATCATCTACTCGGTGGCCTACGGCATCATGTTCGCGGACCTTGGGCAGGGCGTGGTGCTGGGCCTTGTGGGCTACTTTTTTATGTACAAGATGCGCGGCATGAAGATCGGGCTCATCCTGGCGCGCGCCTCGGTATTCTGTTGCATCTTCGGGTTTTTATTCGGCAGCGTGTTTGGGTACGAGCATCTGCTGGACCCGCTGTGGCGCGCGGTCGGCCTTTCGGAAAAACCGTTCGAGGTGATGCACGCCGAAAACATCACCACCATCCTCATCGTTTCGCTGGGCTTTGGCGCCGCGGTTGTGCTCATCGCAATCATGACCAGCATCATACAAAAGTTCCGCGAGGGCAGGCGGGGCGAGGCCATCACCAGCCCCAACGGCATTGCCGGCCTTGTGTTCTACTGTACGGTGCTGCTGTTTGCCCTTTACATCGTGGCCTTTGGGGGCAGCTTCTCCGGCCCGGCGCTCTTCTTCCTGCCGCCGCTGGTGGTCACGCTTATCGTGATGTACCTGCAGGAGCCGCTTGCAAAGCTGATCGACGGCGAGGGATGGCACTTCGAAAAACCGGGCGACATTCTGGTGGGCGGGTTCTTCGAGCTGTTCGTGTCGTTGCTGGAATACCTGAGCAACACGGTGAGCTTCCTGCGTGTGGGCGGTTTTGTGCTGGTGCACGCCGGCATGATGACCGTGGTGATGACCCTGGCCGATATCGTGGGCGCGGCCGCCCCGGCCATCATCGTGTTCGGCAACATCTTCGTCATCGTGCTGGAGGGGCTCATCGTGGGCATCCAGGCGCTGCGCCTGAACTACTACGAGGTGTTCAGCCGCTTCTACCAGCCCACCGGCAAGCCCTACAAACCACTCAAGTTCGTTTCGGACACGGTGGAGCTGTGAACACGGGTTTGGAACCGCCACGGAACACATACTTCTTTTGATAGTGAGATTGATACAGAGAATCGATTAAAATCGGAGGGATCCATCATGACATCCTACAACACCATCCGCCGCGTTTTCTTCCTCTCGCTTGTGCTGTTTACGCTGTTCTGCGGCTTTGGCATCATTGCTTCGGCCGCCGGCACGGGCGACGCGGGCGCCCCCATGGACATCGGCCCCGGCATGGCGTACCTTGGCGCGGCGCTGTCCACCGGCATTGCGGCCATCGGCGGGGGCATCGCCGTGGGCGGCGGCGCCCCGGCCGCCATCGGCGCCCTTACCGAGGATCCCACAAGCTTCGGCAAGGCGCTCATCTTTGTGGCGCTGGGCGAAGGCATCGCGCTGTACGGCATGCTCATCTCCATCCTCATCCTGAACAAGGTTTGAGCACAGATTCGCAAGAGGGACATCTGCCATGCGCTATTTTCTCATCAGTGACAACCTGGACACGCTGGCCGGCCTGCGGATGGTGGGCGTGGAGGGCGTTGTGGTGCACACGCCCGAAGAGGTGAAGGCCGCGCTGGAAAAAGCCGTGGCCGACGAGAGCATCGGCCTTGTGCTGGTGACGAGCCTCCTCTTCCGCGAGAACCGCAACATGCTGTTCGACTACAAGCTCTACCGTGAAAGGCCGCTCATCGTGGAGATGCCCGACCGCCACAGCGGCGACAACGTGGCCGACGATATCAAGAAATACATCGCCGAGGCTGTGGGCATCCGCATTTAGCCCCGTA
Organism: Oscillospiraceae bacterium; assembly: GCA_031548875.1. Taxonomy (GTDB): domain Bacteria; phylum Bacillota; class Clostridia; order Oscillospirales; family Ruminococcaceae; genus JAAYCI01. The sequence goes on along the minus strand of JAVBQQ010000054.1, from coordinate 10,004 downwards.
TGGCCCCACCGGCGAGGGATGGGGGCGCACCGGCACGCCCCAAGAGGGACACCCAATGGACATGGTACAACTGGAACTGAAAAGGGAGACCATCTTTAAAGAGGCGGTGCTCTCGCAGGCCGAGGCGCGCAGCATGGAGATCATTGCCGAGGCCGGCCGCCAGCGCGCAAAAGCGTTGGAAGCGGCTTACGCCCAGTGCGAAGCGGCCGACCCGGCCGTCATCGGCGCAAAGCTGGCCCGCGAGGCGGAACAGCGCTATGCCTCCATTGCCGGGCAGGCCCACCGCGACTTGCTGGCTTGGCGCGAGCAGCTGATGGCCGAGCTGTTTGGCGAGGTGGAAGAAAAGTTGGAAGCCTTTACCCAAAGCGAAGCCTACGAGGGCTGGCTGCTGCAAAAGCTGGCCGCCCACAAGCAGTTTGCAGGCGACGGTGAGGGCATCACGCTGGAGGTGCGGCGTGAGGACGAGGGCCTTTCGGCCGCGCTGCAGAAGGCGCTGCCCAAAGCGGCCGTGCATGCGGCGCCCGACATCCGTCTGGGCGGCGTGCGCATCGCGGGCGGGCACATCGTATACAACGAGACGCTGGACGCGAAGCTGGAAGACGAGAAAAAGGCGTTCTACGCCTCGGGCCGGCTGCGGCTGGACTAAAGGCGAAAACGTAGGCAGATACAGAAAGCGCCCCCTCCCGATAGAATGAAACGATTTGGTGGTGAGAGACACACCCATGCAGGATACCATATATTCCATCAACGGCCCGGTGGTCACCGTGCGCCGCACCGATACCTTCCGCATGCTGGAGATGGTGCACGTGGGCAACGCCGGCCTGATCGGCGAGGTGATCGCCGTGAGCGACGAGCGCACGACCATCCAGGTGTACGAGGACACCGTAGGCCTCACGGTGGGCCAGCCGGTGGTGGGCAGCGGCGCGCCGTTGTCGGTCACGCTGGGGCCGGGCGTGATGCAGAACATCTTCGACGGCATCGAGCGCCCGCTGCGCGACATGGAAGAGGCCAGCGGCGCCTTCATCGCCACCGGCCTGCACATCCAGAGCCTGGATGCCACGCGGAGGTGGGACGTGAGCGTGAAAGTGGCCGTGGGCGACAGGCTTGCCGGCGGCGACGTGATTGCCACCTGCCCCGAGACGAGCGTCATCGAGCACCGCAGCATGGTGCCGCCCACCCTGGCGGGCGAGGCGACCTGGGTGGCCGAAGACGGCAGCTACACCATCGAGGAACCCATCGTAAAGCTGCGCGACGCGCGCGGTGACGAACACACGCTGTACCTTGCGCAGGTGTGGCCCATCAAGACCCCCCGCCCCGTGCGCTCCAGTGATTCGATCGACCGGCCGCTGGTTACCGGCCAGCGCGTCATCGACACGCTGTTCCCTATTGCCAAGGGCGGCACGGCGGCCATTCCCGGCGGATTTGGCACCGGCAAAACAATGACCCAGCACCAGCTGGCCAAATGGAGCGACGCGGACATCGTGGTGTACGTGGGTTGCGGCGAGCGCGGCAACGAGATGACCCAGGTGTTGGAGGAGTTTGGCGAGCTGATAGACCCGAAGAGCGGCAAGCTGATGACCGAGCGCACCGTGCTTATCGCGAACACTTCCAACATGCCGGTGGCCGCGCGCGAGGCGTCCATCTACACGGGCGTCACGCTGGCCGAGTATTACCGCGACATGGGCTACGACGTGGCCATGATGGCCGATTCCACCTCCCGCTGGGCGGAGGCGCTGCGCGAGATCTCCGGGCGGCTGGAGGAGATGCCCGCCGAGGAGGGGTTCCCCGCCTACCTGCCCAGCCGCCTGGCCGGCTTCTACGAGCGCGCCGGCAGCACCCAGAACCTGAACGGCAGCACGGGCAGCGTGTCCATCATCGGCGCCGTCAGCCCCCAGGGGTCGGACTTTTCAGAGCCGGTCACCCAGAACACCAAGCGGTTCGTGCGCTGCTTTTTGGCGCTGGACAAAAACCTTGCCTATGCCCGGCACTACCCGGCCATAAACTGGAACCTCTCGTACAGCGAGTACTATGAGGACCTGGATGCCTACTACGAGAAGAACGTCTCGAAGGACTGGCCGGTGCTGCGCGGGCGGGTGCTCTCCCTCCTGAACGAGGAGACCTCCTTGCAGGAGATCGTGAAGCTGATTGGCACCGACGTGCTGCCCGACGGACAGAAGCTGACCCTGGAGATCGCGCGGGTCATCCGCAGTGGTTTTTTGCAGCAGAACGCCTACCACAAGGAAGACACCTACGTGCCGCTGCAAAAGCAGTATGAGATGATGAAGGTGATCCTCTACCTGAACGACCGCGCCAAGGAGTTGCTGGCCGACGGCGTGACCGTGAGCGAACTGCAGGGCGCGGGCCTGTTTGAACGGCTCATCAAGATCAAGTACGACGTGCCCAACGACAGGATGGAGCTGTTTGCCGGGTACTACAAGGAGATAGACGAGGCCAGCCAGCGCCTGTTGGAGCGGCACCGCGCCGGCGCGACCAAACAGCCGGCGGCCGATGCATCCAGTGCCGGATGAGGTGAGCGGGATGGGGAGGACTGCGTACGAACGGGCGGAACGCCCGGCTGGCGGGCGTGTGCTTCTGTTCGTGTGCGCTGCGCTTGCGGCGGCACTCGTCTTCCTGTCGGGCGCCACGGCCTTTGCCGCCTCCGCGCCCCCCGCCAGGGCGTACGGTGTGTTCATCGGGCTGGAGCGCGCGCATATCAGCCGCCTGTACGCGTACAAGCTGGTGGTCGTCGACGCGCAGGAATTCACCAAGGCGGACATCGAAAAGCTGCACGCGCGGGGCGTCCAGGTATACACCTACCTCAACATCGGCTCCATCGAACGGGAACGCAGCTATTATAAAACCTATAAAAAGTACACGCTGGGCGCCTATGAGAACTGGCCGGGCGAATACTGGATGGACGTATCGAAGGCCGGCTGGCGCGACTACCTGGTGGGCACGCTTGGCAAAAGGCTTGCGGATAAAAAGGTGGACGGTTTTTTTCTGGACAATGCCGACGTGTATTACCAATACCCCAGAAAGGCCATCTACAACGGCCTTGTGAAGATAGTGAAGGGGCTTGCGCGGTGCAAAAAGCCGCTCGTTATAAACGGCGGCGATACCTTTGTGAAGAAGCTGCTGGGCGCAGAACCGGACGTGAAAAAGCTGATTGCCGGCGTGAACCAGGAGAGCGTGCTTACCAACATCGATTTTGAGAACAAAAGATTTGGCCGCCAGAACGCGGAAGACCACCGGTACTACGCCGGGTACCTGAAAAGGTGCAAAAAGGCCGGCCTGCGCGTATACCTGCTCGAGTATGGCTCCGGCCCGAAGCTGGAGGCGGATGTACGCACCTTTGCCAAGGAAAACGGCTACACGGCCTTCCTCTCGCCCGGCCTGATGCTGGACGGGACGAAGGGGTTCTGAGCTGCCGATGATGACAGGACAGGCGTCTGCCGAGAGGTCATCGGCGGTTGCCAATACCGGGCCCGCCTGCCCGCAAGGGCACAAACAAGCAGCGGCCCAAAAACCAAACGAACAGGGAGGTGACCCGCCATGGCACTTGAATATCTTGGCCTTTCGGACATCACCGGCCCGCTGGTCACCCTCGAGGGGGTCAGCGGCGTTCTGAACGAGGAGATGGTGGAGCTGCGCTCCGCCGGCGAAACGCGCCTGGGCCGGGTTGTGACGCTGGAGGGCGACAAGGCCGTCGTACAGGTGCTCACCGGCACCTCCGGCCTGAGCCTTACCGGCGTGAACACCCGCTTCACCGGCAAGCCGATGCGCATACCGCTGGCGGGCGAGATGCTGGGCCGCATCTTTGGCGGCGCCGGCCAGCCCATCGACGGACTGGGCCCCGTGTGGCCGGAGGAGACGCGTGACGTGAACGGCAGCCCCATCAACCCCGTTTCGCGCACCTATCCGCGCAACTACATCCGCACCGGCATCTCCTCCATCGACACGCTCATCACGCTCATCCGCGGGCAGAAGCTGCCCATCTTTTCGGGCAGTGGCATGAGCCACAACCGCCTGGCGGCGCAGATCGTGCGGCAGGCGCAGATCACCAAGGCCCCGGCCGAGGCCGCCAAAGAGGGCGCGGCGTCTGACGATACGCCCGAAAAATTCGGCATCGTCTTCTGCGCCATGGGCGTTACCAAGGATGTGGCCGATTATTTCCGCCGCAGCTTTGAGGAGAGCGGCGCCATCGAGCGGGTGGTCATGTTCCTGAACCTCTCCAGCGACCCCATTGTCGAACGCATCATGACGCCGCGCTGCGCGTTGACGGCGGCCGAGTACCTCGCCTTCGAGAAGGGCATGCACATCCTGGTGGTGCTCACCGACATGACCAGCTACGCCGAGGCACTGCGCGAGTTTTCCTCCTCCCGCGGCGAGATACCCGGGCGCAAGGGCTTCCCGGGGTACCTGTATTCCGACCTGGCCAGCCTGTACGAACGGGCGGGCGTTGTGAAGGGCAAGCCTGGCAGCGTCACCCAGCTGCCCATCCTCACCATGCCCAACGATGACATCACCCACCCGGTGCCCGACCTGACCGGCTACATCACCGAGGGGCAGATCGTACTGGACCGGTACCTGGACCAGACGGGCGTATACCCGCCGGTGAGCGTGTTGCCCAGCCTGTCCCGCCTGATGAAGGACGGCATCGGCGAGGGTTATACCCGCGGCGACCATCAGGACGTGGCCAACCAGTTGTTTGCGTCCTATGCGAAGGTGGCCGACGCACGCGGCCTTGCCAACGTCATCGGCGAGGAGGAGCTCTCGGCCACGGACAAGCAATACCTCGATTTCGGCAACCACTTCGAGAAGGACTTCCTGATGCAGGCGGCGGACGAATCCCGCACCATCGAGGAGAGCTTGGACCTTGGCTGGAAGCTGCTGTCCATCCTGCCGCGCAGCGAGCTGGATCGCATCGACGAAAAGCGGCTGATCGAGAAATTCGGCCCGGCGGGCGACAAGAGCGATATCACCCCGAACACCATGCCGTTGCCGGCCACATCCGAGGCGCCCAAGCCCGAAAAGCGCAAGAAGCATGTGGGTGACGCGGCCCCCGCCACCCTGTGAGCCGCGATTGGCTGTTGCGGCAGTACGAGGACACGGCCCGCGCGCTGGCCTGTTTTGTGCTGGGGCGGGAGTACAGCGTGCATGAGGAGCTGATCTTTGCCGACAGCGAGAGCCTCTCCCGGGGGGATCTTTTGCTGTTCGAATTGCGGGGCATGCTGCGTGAGGGCCGCGTGAATGAGGCGGAGAACCGCCTGTTCGAGCTGGTGGAGGCGGATACAAAACCGGAGTACCTGCCCGCGGCGCTGGATTTTTACGAGCGTCTAGCTGCCCTGAACGACGCGCAGCTGGCGGCCTGCCGCTTCTCCCGCGAGGAGGTGGCGGAGGGCTTGGGCCACCTGCGCGCCCTGTACGAGGACGGGGCTGTTGGCAAAGCCGTCCCTTGAAAAACGGCGGGGCCTGGTTTGGCAATAGCCTTGGAACCGCCCGCCGCTTAAAAAAATAAAAACCCACCGGGAAAGGAGGTGCCCTGTATGCCGGACAATCTCTCGCCTACCAAGGCGAACCTGCTGGCCATCAAGAAAAACCTGCAGCTGGCCAAGACCGGCTACGACCTCTTGGACCGCAAGCGCAACGTGCTGATGCGCGAGATGATGAAGATGATCGACCAGGCGGCCGCCCTGCAGCGGGACATCGGCGACACCTTCTCGCGGGCGTACCGTTCGCTGCAGATGGCCAACGTGACGCTGGGCATCGAATCCACACTGGAGAACTACACCCCGGAGGAGACGGGCTTCAGTGTGCAGAACCGCAGCGTGATGGGCGTGGAACTGCCCACCTCCGCACTGGAAACGGCCGCGCCCCATCCCTTCTACGGCTTTTGGGGCACCAACACCTATCTCGATTCTACCTATATCCTGTTCAACCGCGTGAAGGAGCTGACGGCCCGGCTGGCCGGGGTGGAAAACAGCGTCTACCGCCTGGCCATCGCCATCAAGAAGACACAGCGCCGCGCCAATATGCTGGACAACGTCGTCATCCCCCGGTATGAGGCCGCCGTGCATTTCATCAGCGGCGTGCTGGAGGAGCACGAGCGCGAGGAGTTCACCCGGCTCAAGGTCATCAAGCGGGCGAAGGGTCGCCGCGCCGCTGAGGGCGAAGCCTAGGTAAGCACTGATTTGATCCCGCGGAGGTGTCTTTGCGGTATTCTTTTGCCGGGGCGTTGTTGTCGAAACCTTAAATATAAACGGACATTCGCGGTTTTCACGCTGAGCCCTTGCAAAACAATCCTTGCAAATCCATCCGCCGGGTATGAATCAGCACATACCTGGGGCGGGCGTAAAGCGGTGCAAAAACCCACCGCGCAGGGCCGCGAATTGGGGACAACAAAGCCGCGGGCTGGGAAAACCGGCCCGCGGCATCTTTCTGTTCCTTTTGGAGCGCCCGCATCTCACACCAGCGCGATGGTGTAATGCTCCACCTCGCCGTTCACATCGGCGCTGTAAAACGTCTCCCGCAACACGCCCCCGTTTGCCAGAATCGTCCTGCGGGAGGCGGCGTTGCCGGCCATGCAGCCCAGCAGCACCTCGGAAAGGCCCACCGTGCGGGCAAACCCCCGCGCCAGGCCCAGCATGCGGGTGGCGTAGCCCTTTCGCCGCTCATCGGGATGCACGGCATAGCCGATGTGCCCGCCAAGGCGGCGCAGCGGCTCGTTCAGCTGATGACGGATGTCGATGACGCCCACAAGGGCGCCGTCGGCAGTGCGCTGGGCAAAGAAGGTGCTGGAGGGTACCCAGCCGGCTTCGAGGGCCGTCTGCTCCCGCGCCATGCGCGCGAGGTGGGCCAGCCATTGTTCGTAGGTGTCCAGCTTGTCGAACAGGCCGCTGCCGTGGATGACCGGCTCGCCCGCGTCGAAGAACGCCTGGCGGAAGGCCAGCGCAGCATCCTTGTGCGCCGGGGCGGGTGTGATGAGGGTGAGTTCTTGCATGGGAGCTCTCCTTTGGGGGGCAGCGGATGACTTTTATTTGGGGACAGGGGCTTTGCGAGTTGCATTGTGCCCGGCGCAAGCAGTGGGTATCCCTCCGCCCGGAGCTGTTGCTGCTCCAGCGCGAGCCGGGCTGCGGGACACCCACCACTCGCGCCGGGCAGTCAAGCGCAAACCACAGGAGAGATATTGCTTACCCCCAAGGCTACCACAAACGGCGCAAAAAGAAAACCTTCGCGCGGGAAAAGCACTCTCCTTCGCTTGCCCCGCGCGGCGCACGGGTGTATACTAATGCGTGTGCCCCGGTTTGGGGTCCACACACAAGAGCCATGTGAGAAAAAACCGCCGCGCCGCGGCCGCCCCGGAGGGACCCCCCATGCATTACCTGGACAACGCCGCCACCACCCGCGTGCACCCGCAGGTGGCAGATGAGGTGGACCGGGTGCTGCGCGGGGTGTGGGCGAACCCCTCCTCGCTGTACGGGCCGGGGGCGGACGCCGAGGAGGGCATCCACGCGGCGCGCCGGGTGCTGCTGGGGGCGCTGGGCTGCCGGGAACCGCTGGACCTAAAGCGGCCGCAGCTGGTGTTTACGGCAAGCGGCACCGAGGCGGACAACATCGCCGTGTTTGGTGCGGCGCGCCCGCGCAAGAGCTGGGGGGACCAGATCGTGGCCACCGGCTATGAGCACCCCGCCGTGCGCCGCCCGCTGGGCCGGCTGGCGGAGGAGGGTTTCCGCGTCACCTTTGTAGCCCCGGGGCCGGACGGCCGGGTGGACGCCGCCGCGCTGCTGGACGCCGTGGGTCCCAAAACAGTGCTGGTGTGCGCCATGCAGATGAACAACGAGACCGGTGCGGTGCTGGACGTGACCGCGCTTGCCGCCGCCGTCAAACAGAAGAACCGCCGCACCGCCGTGCATGTGGATGCCGTGCAGGCGTTCACGAAATTGCCGCTGGATGTGGGCGGCGCGCCCATCGACACGGTGGCGCTGAGCGGCCACAAGCTGCACGCGCCCAAGGGCGTGGGCGCGCTGTACGTCCGCCGGGGGTTTTCGCTGCTGCCGCCGTTTGCGGGCGGCGGGCAGGAGGGGGGCATCCGCCCCGGCACGCAGAACACGGCCTTCATCGCCGGTTTTGCCAAAGCCGTGCAGTTGGCGCTGGACGCCCGGGAACAGGCGGCCCAGACGGTACAGACGCTGCACGACCGCCTTGTAGCCGGCCTTGCCGGGATGGAAGGCATCGAGAGCAATTCCCCGCCGGACGCCTATGCCGGCATCCTGAACTTCTCGCTGCCCGGCGTGCGCAGCGAGGTGATGCTGCACCATCTGGCGGCGGCGGGCGTGTATGTGTCCGGCGGGGCGGCCTGCAATAAAGGCGAGCGCAGCCATACGCTGGAGGCCATGGGCCTGCCTGATGCCCGCATCAACTGCGCCCTGCGGGTGAGCCTGTGCGGCGGGAACACCGTAGAGGACATCGACGCACTGCTTTGCGGCCTGCGCGGCGGCCTTGCCACGCTGGCACGGTAGCCGCCACGAGTACCAGCGATATACGCCGTTTCATGCGGCATTGCCACAGAAAAATCCACGACCGGGAGAGCCCACCCATGAGAGAGATCCTGCTGGCCACGATGGGGGAGATGACCCTCAAGGGCCTGAACCGCAGCCAGTTTGAAAACACGCTGCTGAAAACGCTGCGCAAGCGGCTGGCGCCGCTGGGTAACTGGCAGGTGCGCGCACAGCAGAGCACCATCTACATCGAGCCGGCGGGCGACGCGGAGGAAAAGGCCATCGACGGGGCGCTGCGCGTCCTGCAGGTCACCTTCGGCATTGCGGCGCTGGCCCGCGCGGCTGTGTGCGAAAAAGACCTCTCCGCCATCGAGGCTACGGCCAAGGAGTACCTGGCGGGGGAGCTGGCCGCCGCAACGACCTTCAAGGTGGCGTCCAAACGGGCGGACAAGAAATTCCCCCTCACCAGTATGGAACTTTCCCGCGAGGTGGGCGGCGCGCTGCTGGAAAGCTACCCCCACCTGCGGGTAGACGTGCACGACCCGCAGCTGACCGTGGTGGTGGAGGTGCGCGAGAAGGCGGCCTTTGTGCACGGCGGCAAGCAGCGTGGGCCGGGGGGGCTTCCTATCCCCACCAGCGGGCGCTCGGCGTTGCTGCTCTCGGGCGGTATCGACAGCCCTGTGGCGGCCTACCTTGCCGCAAAGCGAGGGCTGGGGCTTGTGGCCATCCACTTTGCAAGCCCGCCCTACACCAGCCCCCGCGCCGCCGCAAAGGTGGAAAAATTGGCCGAACTGCTGACCGAATACACCGGGCCGCTGCCCTATTATATGGTGCCCTACACAAAAACGCAGGAGCACCTGCGCGACAAGCTGCCCCGGCAGGATTATTTCACCGTGGCTATGCGCCGCAGCATGATGCGCATCGCCCACGCCATCTGCCAAAAGGAGCAGTGCGAAGCCGTGGTGACCGGCGAGAGCCTGGCCCAGGTGGCCAGCCAGACGCTGCAGGCGCTGGCCTGCACCGACGTGGCCCAGCCATTGCCTGTGCTGCGCCCCTGCATCGGCATGGACAAGGCCGAGATCGTGGAGCTGGCCCGCAAAATCGGCACCTACGAGACCAGTATCCTGCCCTACGAAGACTGCTGCACCATCTTCACCCCGCCCCACCCGCGCACGAAGCCGAAGCTTGCGGACATCGAAGCTATGGAAGCGCAGATGCCGGACCTGCCCGCCCTGGAAGCAGAAGCGGCCCAGGGTGCGGAGTTCCGGCTGGTGATGTGAGCGATGGAGATTGTTGGGTTTTTCATCTAAAAAAGAAGCCGGCCGCGCTATGCGCGCCGTTTCCAGAGCGCGTACATGCCCGAATCCACCAAAGGAGGTGATCCCATGCGCGCCGAGATCATATCGGTGGGCACCGAGCTTTTGCTTGGCGACATACTGAACACGAATGCGCAATACCTGGCGCGCGAGCTGGCCGCGCTGGGTTTCGCCGTATATCACCAGACCG
>JAVBQQ010000064.1:0-52640 GCA_031548875.1 Oscillospiraceae bacterium | reverse complement strand
AAAGACGGACCGGGCTGGGGGCGGCAGTATGAGCAGCATGCCGGCGTCGTGGGAATCGAAATCGAGCAGGTAGAAGCGGGCGGTCTGTGTTTGCACCAGTGCGGCTTCAAAGCCTGCGGGCAGGCGGCCTGCGAGTGTTTGGATGCGGTTTTCCATAAGAAACCTGCTTTCTGTTTTCGGTCGAGATTTTCGGGAGGAAGAATGGATCGGTTGATGCGGTGGCTTGCAGCGGGTTGTCTTGGGCGCGAAGACCGTTGGCACCGGTCAGGCCAGCGACGCATAATAGGCGCGCATGGTGTGTGCGTCCTCGGCCTGGGTGCCGTCGCTCTCGCAGATGATGACCGGCGAGAGGCTGCGCTCGTGTACCAGTTCGACGAGAGGTTGCCAATCGGGCCCGTATTGGGTATCGGCAAAGGTGAGGTGGCGCTTTTCGCCTTTGGCCGTGTATTCGATCTTGGAAAAATGCACATGGAAGGCCTCTGCGCGCACGTCGCCCAGCGCTTCGCCGATGGCGTCCAGGATGGCTGCGTAGTCCGCCTTTGTACGGATGGAGCCGCCGGTGCGGGCGTTCAGGTGGCCGAAATCGATGCAGGGGACATGGCGTGCGTCCGCCTGGCAGAGGGCCAGCACCTCGTCCAGCGTGCCCAGTTGGCCCTCCTTGCCCATCGTCTCGGGGCAGAGCAGGATGTCCTCGTAGCCCCCTTCGTCCAGTGCGGCGCGTGCGCGGGCCAGCGTGTCCTGCGCGCGCGCGAGGGCTTCTGCCCGGCTTTGCTTGCCCGCGCTGCCCGCGTGGAAGATGACCCGCCGACCGCCCAGCTTGCGGGTGGCCGCGGCGCTCTCGAGGAAATAGCGCAGGCTGCCCAGGCGTTTTTCGTCATCCAGGCCGGACATGGAGATATAGTAGGGCGCATGCATGCTGAACTGGAGGTTGGCCGCAGCCGCATCGGCTGAAAGGGCGGCAGCGGAGGCGTCGGAGATGCGCACCCCGCGGCCGGACTGGTACTCGAAGGCATCCAGGCCGAACGAGCGGGTGTAAGGTACGGCGCCCAACGCGTTCTTGTAGCCGTGCTGTTTGGCCCAGCCAGCATAGGATTCGCTGAGGCCGGCTGTGCCGAAAAGGGGGACGGGTGTGGCGGTGGGGGTGGACGGCAGGATGCCGTGCGCATCGCAGGAGGAAGTTTTTTTCATAGCAGCTGCCCTCCCTGCCCGTAATAGCGCCGCAAGAACGGTTTTTCCAGCCAGCGTTTCAAGCGGATGCCGAATGTCTCAGCTTCGGCCAGGGGTTGCACGAGGAACACCCGAACGCCGCCAAAATGGCCGGCCAGGCCATCGGTAAAGATCTGGTCGCCCACCAGGGCCATGTGGCTGCGTGGCAGGCCCCATTTGCGTTTGGCGGCGCGCAACCACTTGGGCAAGGGTTTACAGCAGAAGCTGGCATAGTCAAGCCCGATCTTGTTCGCGAAGGGCTCCACCCTCTTTTTGTAGTTGTTGCTGGCTACCATCATGCGGATGCCCGCGGCGCGCATAATGTCCAGCCAGGCGGCCACGTCGGCGCCCAGTTCCTGGCTGCCGTGGCCGGTGAGGGTGTTGTCTACGTCCAGCACGAGCGCCTCGACGCCCTGCTCGTGCAGGAAGGCCGGGGTGATGTGGGTGACGTTGCGAAAGATGTACTCGGGAGTGAACACCCGCATGGGCCGGCCTCCTTCCGAAAGATGGTGTGTCTGCCGGGCGGTGGGGGTACAAAACCGCCAGCGGACAAAGAAACAGGCAGGCTCCGGGTGGAGCCCGCCTGTTTTGCGCTTGTATCGCACATCCGAAGCTAGTTCTTACTTGAACTTGCGCTTGCGCGCCGCTTCGGACTTCTTTTTGCGCTTCACCGAGGGCTTCTCGTAGGCTTCGCGCTTGCGAACCTCTGCGAGGACACCCGATTTGGCACAGGAGCGCTTGAAACGGCGCAGAGCGCTGTCGAGCGACTCATTGTCCCTCACACGGATTTCCGACATCTTTGTCCCTCCCTTATGCCAGACGGCAAGAGTTTGGGTAAATGAAGCCTGGCTGCGGTTACGGATGATGGCCCGTGCGAAACTGCACCCCTCTACGGCCCGCCCACAGGGCAGACAGGAAAAAGCTCATTTACTGCTATTAATTATACACACGCGCTTGGTGGGTGTCAAGGCTGGGCGGGAGGGAATGGGCAGGTTTTGGGGTTTGGGCACGCGCGCGGGCCCCGCAGGGGATAAAAAGGCGGTCACGCGCCGAAAAAACGACAATATTTGCTGTGAATGCGCCTGTTTTGACGCTATACTGAAACGGGAAAGGTGGCGAAAAAAGAGATGATCGAGACAGAAAAGCGCAAGGTCGTGCTGGTGGGCACCGGAATGGTGGGCATGAGCTACGCCTATGCGATGCTGAACCAGAACACCTGCGATGAGCTGGTGCTTATCGATCTGGACGAAAAAAGAGCGTGGGGAGAAGCGCTGGACCTGAACCATGGGATGGCGTTCGCTCCGGCGCACATGCGCGTTGCCGCCGGCAGTTATAACGATTGCGGAGACGCTGATATCGTGGCCCTGTGCGCTGGGGTGGCCCGCAGGCCGGGCGAAAACCGCCCCGACCTGCTGGCCCGCAACGCGCAGGTGTTCCGCACCATCATAGAGCCGGTGATGCGCGCAGGCTTCAAGGGCATTTTTTTGGTAGCCACAAACCCGGTGGATACGATGACACACATCACGAGCGCACTCTCCGGCCTGCCGTCGGGGCGCGTAGTGGGGGCGGGCACCAGCCTGGACACCGCCCGCCTGCGCTTCATGCTGGGTGATTATTTCGGCGTAGACCCACGCAACGTGCATGCCTATGTGATGGGCGAGCATGGCGACTCGGAGTTTGTGCCCTGGAGCCAGGCGATGGTGGCGTCTACACCGGTGCTTGCCCTGTGTGAGGAAAGCGGCGGGCGCTGGTGCCGCGAAGATCTTGAAAAAATAGAAGATGAGGTGCGCACGGTGGCCAAGAAGGTCATCGAGGCCAAACACGCCACCTACTATGGTATCGGCATGGCCATGGCGCGCATCACCCGAGCGGTGTTCGGCGGCGAAAACAGCATCCTGACCGTGACCGCAGACCTGGGCGGCGCCTATGGCGAGAGCGGCGTGTGGGCCGGCGCACCCTGTGTTGTGGGGCGCACCGGTGTGCGGCAGGTGATGCGGCTGCAGCTGACGGCTGAAGAACAGCAGAAGTTGCATGCGTCTTGTGAGATCCTGCGCGGGATGTATAGTGAAGCAGGTATATCGTCAGGTATCGTGTAAGCTACCTGAACTTTTGGTGGATGCCAGGCATATAAATAGATGGACATATGTCAAGATTAAGATAGAATTATCGAATATAAACACAAAGAACCTGCTGGTTTCGCAGGTTCTTTGCTATTGTGGTAGTATCAGTCGTCGATGCCTGCGGGGTCGTCTTCGCTGCCCACGCGGAAGGGCATGCGGGCGGGGCGCCCGGTGCGTCGCGGACGTCCCGTGACGGGAGTAGATGGGTGTTTGGTATCGCCGGCATCCGTGGCGGCCGCCGGGGGCCCGGTGTGGGGAGCAAGCGGCTTCAGCGCAGCCGGCTCGGCGTCCTCGCTGGGCAGTTGCCACTCCGCCACCTGCTGAACGGCGGAGAGTGGTTCGTCGCGCGGGGAGACGTCATCGTCAGGAGGCTCTCTCTCATCGGTTTTGCCCGCCGGCGATTCGCCGGGGTGGATGTCCCAGCCATCCGCCAGGCTGGCGAGGGGATCGTTCCACACGCTCTGCTCTTCGGGCGTGGAGGTCCAGAGGTGGGCGTCGTTGTCCTGCGCCCGATCCAGCGCATTTGCCTTCTGGGCGCGCTTGGCCTCGCGCGCCTCGCGCTTGAGCTGACGCTCGCGCCGGCGATCCTGCGCGGGTGTTTCCTCCTCCTCGGCGGGGGCGTTGAGCACGAAGGGGAGCACGACGGCGTTGCCAGCCGGGGCTTTGGCGGCGTCCGCGGCTTCGCGCAGGACGTCGCGCAGTTTTGCGTCGCGCTCCGCCGCGTGTTGCGCCATGGCGAAGCGCACGAAGGCGATGACGCTTAACGCCATCAGGAGTGCCATGAGAAGGCCGCCCAGCATGCTGTTGCCCAGCAGGGCACCCAAGCCCTCGCCGCGGGGAATCTGGGGCGGGTTGTGGGTGCCCTGTATGGCGCCGATGGCGCCCGGCACCGTTTTGGAGGAAGCGGAAGAGGAAGTGGCGCTGGATGCCTGTGTAGAAGCGCCGGAACTGGTTTGGGCATTGGGCGCTACGTTCGAAGAGGAGGAAGCTGTGGAGCCGGACGCCTGCGAAGAGGAGGGGAAAGAAGAATCGCTGGAAGCGGCGGAAGCCGGAACGGAAGCGGACGCGCCGGAAGGTGCGGCCTGCGAACCCGTTCCGCCGGCAAACAGGCTGTCCAGTTCGGCGGTGTCCCTTTCCTGCTGGGTATACAACGCGTCGAAGTAGGAGCGCAGGTCTGCATTCTGCTGGACGGTGAAGTTCTTGCGCTCGTCTGCGGTGCAGCGCCGGTAGGCGTCCAGCATCGCCTCAATGGACGCGGCGCCGGCTTCCACATCGGGCGGCCAGGAGGGGTCCACATCTGTGTTTTGTAGCGTGGCCAGGCGGGTGAGCACCTCGTCCACATCCTCGGGGGCCGCAACGGCGGGCAACGCGAACCAGCCCGCGCACAATGCAGCCAGCAACACAAAAAACGCGGGCAGCAGGGCGGCTGCGCGCGGCAGGAAATGCTGTGGGTGGCGGGTGTGTGGGCGCATGGCGTTCTCCAGAAGAAGTGTGGGCAATAGCGCGCAAAACTGTCAAAAAAGTTTTTATGCTGTCTTGCCTCAGGCTTGGTGTGTGTAGGCGTGATATAGACCGTCCAGCAGCAGCGTATCGCGCAGCTCGATATCGTGGCGGCAGTGGGGCACCACAAGATGAGCCGCGCCACCGGTAGCCACCACGGTGGCTGGGCCGCCCAGTTCCTGCTCGAAGCGGTCAATCATCCCGTCCAGCATGGAGGCCGCGCCGAAGATGACGCCGCTGCGGATGCTGTCGGAGCTGTTGCGGCCGATGGCCTCGGTGGGAGCTTCGTCCAACGGGACGCCGGACAGCAGACTGGCGTGGCTGAGCAGCGCATCCAGCGAGACATATAACCCCGGTGCGATGGCCACACCACGTAGGATGTGGTCGTCATCGATGGCGGTGAGCTTGGTGGCGGTGCCCATGTCCACCACCACGACGGGAAGGGGGCAGCTGTGGTAGGCGGCAATGGCACTGGCCAGCAGATCCATGCCCAGCTCGGTGGAATCGTCCACGATACGCAGGCTGCCTTTGTCGGCCAGGGTGAGCAGCCGGGGCTTGACGTTCGTGATGTGGGCGAAGGCGCGCAGCAGCTTTGGCGTGAGGCCGGGTACCACGGAGGAGAGGATGACCCCCTCGATCTGGTCGCCCTCGGCGCCGTACAGCGCGAGGATATCCTTGTACAAAACGGCGTATTGGTCGGCCTCCAGCAGCTGGTTGGTGGCCACGCGGGAGAGGAAGGCTACCTTCCCGTCCCGGTAGCCCCCCAGCACGATGTTGCTGTTGCCCACGTCGACAGCTAATACCATAAGCGTTGGTTCTTCCTTTCGGCAGTGATGCGCCCGCAGGGCGTCCAAAGGGTATAAAATGTCGAAATACCTGTTCATACCTGTTCCCAATTATAGAGGTTTGGCCCGGTTCCTGCAAGGGGCGGGGAAGCTTCCCCTGCACAGACGAAAATGTGATTTAGCAAAAAGCAGCAAAAACGGCAATAAATACATAAATGGAAAAAGATAATTTGTTGAAAACACCTTGTTGCTTGATGGGGTCATGGTAGCGGACCCGCCGGCAAAAATCATGTGAAAATTGTGAAAAATGGACCCCATAATTCGCTCGATTGCGACCGTTTTTTCATTCCGGTTCTGCGATAATGAAAGCATGACGAAAGGGACGAGTGGGCATACGTTTTTGGAGTCGCCGGGATGTTAGCCTGCACGGCCATCCATGCATCCAGCTGTGCCACATCACCTTTTGAAAAGTTTGCACGATAAAAGGAGGTTCTACAGCAAGATGAAGAAGAAAATCATAGCCATTTTTACAGCCTGTCTGATGGCAGGGACATTGGCTGCCTGCGGCGGCACCGGTACCGGCAGCAGCACTGCCGGCAGCACTCCGCAGTCGGGTTCCACCCCGGCGTCCGCCAGTACGCCCGCTTCCTCGGCGGCAGGCGGCGAGAAGACGCAGGTCGTGCTGGCGGCGCAGGCCGACCCCACCAACGCGACAAAATCGGTCATCGACGCGTTCAACGCGTCGCAGGACCAGTACGAGGCCGTTTGGGAAGAGATGACCAACGACTCGGGCGCCATGAACGACCAGCTGAAGACCTCGCTGAAGGCCGGCAGCTCGGACTACGACGTGATCTCGCTGGACGTTGTGTGGGCGGGTGAATACGCCGCAGCCGGCTACATCGACCCCATCGACAGCTACATGAAGGACGCGGGCCTCACCGCCTCCCAGTTTACTGCCGGTTCGATGGCGTCGGGCAGCTACCCTGCCAAGCAGTATACGCTGCCCTACTTCCCCGACGTGGGCTTTATGTACTTCCGCAGCGACATTGTTTCCGCCGAGGATGCGGAAAAGCTGGTGAGCGGAGAGTACACCTATGACGAGCTGCTGGCGATGGCCACGACCTACAAAGGCCAGGGCGGCACCACCGACGGCTACGTGTACCAGGCGGCCCAGTACGAGGGGCTTGTGTGCAACGCAAACGAGTTCACCGCCAACTGGACCAACTTGGCCGATGGCCTGACCGTGATGAAGCAGTTTTGTGATTCGGACGCTACCCCCACCGACATCCTGAACTACCGCGAAGATAACACGGTGAACAGCTTTACGAACGGGCAGAGCGTGTTCGCCCGCAACTGGCCCTACATGTGGGGCACCATCCCAGAGGGCAGCATCACCGAAGAGCAAGTGAACGTGGCCCCGCTGCCCGAGGGCGGTACGGTGGGCGGCTGGCTGCTGGCCATGAACAAGAACAGTGAGAATAAGGACGGCGCCTGGGCGCTTCTGGAGTACATCGCCACGGGCGATGGGCAGAAGATCCTGAGCACCGAGGGCGGATACCTGCCCGGCTTCAACGAGACGCTGCAAGACCCGGACGTCATCGCGAAGAACCCGCTGCTCTCGATGGAGGGCTTCCAGACGGCGCTGACCACCTCGATTGCCCGGCCGGTAAGCGGCGACTACACCAAGGTATCGGACGACCTGCAGCAGGCGATCCACAGTTACCTGTCCGGCGGTGCGGACATCGACACAACGGTGAGCGCAGTGGAGACCGCGCTGTCGGCTGCCTGAACCATGGCGCGCTCACCTGGAACCTGAACTTGTGCTGACAGCGAAACGGGCGCAGCCGGACCACCCACCCGGCCGCTGCGCCCGTTTTTCTTCCAAAAACAGCCAGATGGCGGAGACGAGGGCCCCTCCCGTGTGGATGTCTGGCAGAGAAGGGATGTTGTATGGCGAAACGCTTGTCCTTTCGGCAGTTTTTCTTTGTTGTACCACTGCTTTTGCTCATTGGGGTGTTTTCGTTCTACCCCATCGTAAGCTCGTTCGTGTACACGTTTTTCGACTACCGCACAAACGACCAGCAGCACGCAAAGCTGTACCTGCAGGGGTCGTTCAACGCGGGGCTCTTTTATGAAGACTGCGACTATATCGTCTACTACCTGGCCGACGACATCGCCGCCCTGCAGGCCGCAGGGGACGACGACGGCGCCGCCGCCCTGCAACAGGTAAGCGACGATGTGGCCGCCTTTATGCAACCGTATGAAAACGAGGACGGCACCCGGAAGATCACACAGGAAGAACACGATTCTGTGAGCGCGTTCATCGACAAGACCCAGGCTGACATGGACGCTGTGTACGCAGAATACCCCGACGTGACCTATTACAACAGGGACAAGATGCCGGTACTGTTGGATGAGATGCGCAGCTGCTTTATCGACCCGAACTTCGTGGGCGGGCAGAACTACGCCCGCCTTCTGAATGATGGACGCTTTTGGGGGTCGCTGAAGAACACGGTCATCTTCACGGTCATCTCGGTGGCGGCCGAGCTGGCGCTGGGCATGGCGCTGGCGCTCATCATGAACCGGGCCATCAAGGGAATCGGCCTTGTGCGCACCACGGCGCTCATCCCCTGGGCCATCCCCACGGCGGTGTCGGCGCTCATATGGAGCTACCTATACGACGGCAGCAACGGCATCGTGGCGCTCATCTTTGCCAAGATCGGGCTCATCGCCTCGCCCCAGACGATGCTGCTTTCCGCTAACGGGGCTATGGCGGCAGCCATACTGGCTGACGTTTGGAAGACGACGCCCTACATGGCGCTATTGCTGCTGGCCGGCCTGCAGGTCATCGACCGGGGGCTGTACGAGGGCGCGGCCATAGACGGCTCGGGTACCGTGAACACCTTCTTCCGCATCACGCTGCCACTGATGAAGCCGAGTATTCTGGTGGCGCTGCTATTCCGTACGCTGGACGCTTTCCGCGTGTACGACCTGATCGCCATCCTGACCGGGGGCGGCCCCGGCGGCGCCACTGAGACGTTGTCGGTGTATTCGTACAAGCTGATGATCGGCCAGAGCAACTATGGGTATGGTTCCACGGTGGTGGTGGCCATGTTCATCTGTGTGGCCGTGATGGCGTTCGTATTCGTGCGTGTGCTGGGCGCCGAAGTGGTGCGCAGCGACGACTGAGAGGGGTGTGTGATTTATGATTGGCAGAAAACCTTGGACGAAGGCGCTCTCCTGGCTGGTCATCGTCGCGTTCCTCGTTGTCAGCGTCTTCCCCTTCTTCTGGATCCTCATCACGTCGTTCAAGCCCAGCAGCGAGATCTTCGGCTCGGGCGCATTCCAGATCATCGCCGACAACCCCACCATCCAGAACTACACAACGGTGCTGTTCGAGAAAAACATCCCGCGCGCTATCCTGAACAGCTTTATCGTGTCGGCTACGACGATGGTGTATGTGGTGGCGGTGGCCAGCCTTTCGGCCTACATCATCTCCCGCTTCCGCTTCAGGGGCAAGGGGCTGCTTATGGCCGTGGTGCTGGCGGTATCCATGTTCCCGCAGATGATCATCGTGGGGCCGGTGTTCAACATGTTCTACAACCTGGGGCTTTTGAACAGCTACTGGATCGTGCTGCCCTTTTCCACCATCACGCTGCCCGCCGCCGTGTGGATCATGGTCACCCATTTCCGCCAGATCCCGCTCAGCATCGAGGAGGCGGCGCGCATAGACGGCTGCTCGGCGTTTGCCACGCTGTGGCGGGTGGTGTTCCCGGTGGCGGCGCCGGGCGTGTTCACCACCGCTATCATGACCTTCATCGCCGCCTGGAACGAGTACTTGTTGAGTGTGACGATGAACTCGGACACGATGTACCAGACGGTGCCGGTGGCCATCAACGCGCTGCGTACCCAGTTTTCCATCCTATGGGGCGAAATCACGGCCGCCACAGTGGTGGTGGTCATCCCCACACTCATCGTGGTGCTGCTCTTCCAGCGGCAGATCATAGCCGGCATGACCACCGGCGCCGTGAAGGAATGAGGCGTCGGATTGCCGGGCATGTGGTGTGGGCGGGGCGGTGCCCCATGACAAAACGGGAGGTGTGGCGGACATGAAACTTGTGCGACGCTCGTTGGACGCCGAGCAGCTGGCCGTGGAAGAGGCGCTCTTCCATGTGGCAAACGGCTATATCGGCGTGCGGGGCAACCTGGAGGAGGGCGCGCCGGAGGGAGCGCCCTCCATACGGGGCTGCTATATAAACGGGTATTACGACGAGGTGCCCATTCACTACCCGGAAAAGCACCACGGCTATCCCGAGACCGCCCAGCGGATGGTGAACCTGCCCGACGTGCAGACGACGCGTATCTGGCTGGACAGCGCGACCTTCAGCCCCTTTGCGGTGCAGATGGAGGATTACGAACGTGTGCTGGACACCCACCAGGGCGTGGCCATACGCCGCATGCGCGGCGTGGGGCCGGGCGGCCTGCCCGCGCGGCTCACCATCACCCGCATGGCCAGCTTCACCCGGCCGGAACTGTTCCTCACGGTGTTCGACATCGAGTACGCGGGCGAGGTGGAGCTGGAGAGCATTGTGGACTGCCGGGTGCTGAACTTTACCGATCCGACAGACCCCCGCGTGGCCGGCGCGAGTGAGCAGCACCTGTTTTTGGACGCCGTGGGCCGCGAGGGCGAGGACACAGCCTGGGCGCGCTGCCACACCGGGCGCGCGGGGCTGGGCATGGCCGTCTGCCAGGTGCACAAGCTGTCCTGCCCGGGCAGCGTGCGCACGGTGACCACCGAAGCGGGATTTGCCAGCCGGGCGCAGGTTGCGCCGGAAAATGAGGGGCACAAGGACGGTACAGGACAGGAAAAGAGCCGCTTGGACAGCGCCCGCAAGGATGGTGTCCGCCGGGTACGGGTGGAAAAATACACGCTGTTCTGCGACGAACGCCGGGTAGCCGACCCGCTGGCCCATGTACTGGCGTCCGCCGGGGCGTGCGCGCGCGCCGGGGCCGACGCCCTGCTGAGCGAACAGAAGGAGTACCTGGACGTGTTTTGGGACGCGGCGCAGATCCATATCGAGGGCGACCCGTCCCTCGAGGAGGGCATGCAGTACAACCAGTACATGCTGCTGCAGAGCGCCGGCCACGACGGTGTGGGCAACGTGGCGGCGAAGGGGCTGTCCGGCGAAGGATACGAGGGGCATTATTTCTGGGACAGCGAGATATACATCCTGCCGGTATTCCTGTACACCCGGCCGGAGGTGGCGCGCGGGATGCTGGCGTTCCGCCATGCCACGCTGGGCGCCGCCCGCGCCCACGCGCGAGAGATGGGCCACGCGCGCGGAGCGTTGTATCCCTGGCGCACCATCGCGGGCAGTGAATGCTCGCCCTACTTTCCCTCCGGCTCGGCCCAGTACCATATATCGGGCGATGTGGCGCACTCGTTCCTCAAGTATTTCTACGCTACCGGGGACCTCGGCTTCATGGCCGCGAAAGGAGCGGAGGTACTTGTGGAGACAGCCCGCCTGTGGCTGGACGTGGGCAACTATGACGATGAGGGACGCTTTTGCATCCAGGAAGTGACCGGGCCGGACGAGTATACCTGCCTGGTGGACAACAACTATTATACGAACAAATGTGCCCAGCAGAACCTGCGGGCGGCGGTTGAGATATACAGACTGCTGGAAGCGGCCGGCCTACAAGAGGGGGTGCGGAGCAGGACGGCCTTGTGTGAGGAGGAGTTGGAAGCCTTCCTGCGCGCGGCCGATGCGATGTGCTTGCCCTACGACGAAAAATTGGGCATCCGCCCGCAGGACGACAGCTTCCTGCACAAGCCTCGATGGGATTTTGCGGCCACCCCGCGCGAGCATTATCCGTTACTGTTGCACTATCATCCGCTCTACATCTACCGCCACCAGGTGTGCAAGCAGGCCGACACCGTGCTGGCGCATTTCCTGTTCGAGGACGGGGAGGACGAAGAGGTGATGCGGCGTAGCTATGAATATTACGAAGAGGTGACCACGCACGATTCGTCGCTGTCCACCTGCATCTTCAGCGTGATGGCCTCGCGGCTGGGGTTTTCTCAGAAGGCGTATGACTACTTCCTGCGCACCGTGAGAACAGACCTTGACAACATGCACAAGAACACGAAGGATGGCATCCACACAGCCAACATGGGCGGCGCCTGGCTGGCGGTGGTGTGCGGCTTTGCCGGGCTGCGCGTGCGGCCGGAGGGGGCGCACCTGCGCTTCACGCTTCCCGCGCGGTGGCGGGGGTACCATTTTTCGTTGTGGTGCCGCGGCAGCCTGCTGCGTTTCGAGGTGCGGCGTGAAAAGGTGGTTGTGACACTGGCCAAGGGCCCGCCTGTGGATATTTATGTAGACGGAAAGCCGGTGCGGGTGGCCGAGCGCATCGAACTGGAAGGGGTGGTGCACGCATGAGATACGCGGGTGTTGTGTTCGACCTGGACGGGGTGCTCTGCTTTACCGACGAGTACCACTACCGGGCGTGGAAGGTGGTTGCGAAGCAGCTGGGCGTGCCCTTCGACCGGGAGCGGAACAACCGGCTGCGCGGCGTGAGCCGCATGGACAGCCTGGAGATCCTGCTGGAGGGCTACGCCGGGCCGCCGCTGTCGGCGGGACAGAAAGAGGAGCTGGCGGCCGAGAAGAACGCCATTTACAAAGGCTATCTGCGCTCCATGAGCCCGGACGACCTGAGCGCCGATGCCCGACGCACACTGGACGCCCTGCGGGAGGGTGGCCACAGGCTGGCGGTGGCATCCTCCAGCCGCAACGCGCCGCTCATCCTGCGGCAGCTGGGGCTGGAGGGGTGGTTTGATGCCACGGCCGACGGCAATGAGATCGCACGCTCCAAGCCCGACCCGGAGGTGTTTCTGCTGGCGGCGGAGCGGATGGGCCTGCCCCCGGCAGCCTGCCGTGTGGTGGAGGACGCCCCCGCCGGCATCGAGGCCGCCGTGCGTGGCGGCTTCGATGCGGCAGGTATCGGCGCGGCGCTGGCCGACCCCGGCTCGCTCTATCATCTAAAAGAACTGTGGGAGCTGGTGGCGATCTGCGGTTAGCCCGAAAAATGCCATAGCCGCCCTAAAGCAGTGTGTGCTTTTGCAACAAAAAAACATAACCCGCGCCGGGAAAGCGGATACACAACGGTCATCTACCTTCCAAGCCGCCTTGCATACAACGAATAATCGTTGTATGCAAGGCGGCTTGTTTCGCGCTTTGTGCGATAGACGAAGGGCCTCATGTGGATCCGCTTTCCCAACGCTTTTGTTTTTTTGAGCCTAGCTAAAATTTTTGCGCCTTTGCGATTCTTACTTGACAGCTCCCACTTGTTTGGTATGATTAAAAGAAAAGTTCCGCCTGTGGCGGAAGCCGTTCTGCCTGTGGCAGAATGGGGAAAGGCGGGAGACAGGCTATGGTTTACATCTGCACCATCTGTGGGTATGTGTACGACGAAGACAAGGAGGGGGCGCCGTTCGCGGCGCTGTCCAGCTGCCCCCGCTGCGGCGTGGGGCCCGAGCTGTACAAGCCGGACAGTGCCATCCTGCCGCCCCAGGAGGGCGAGGTGGAGACGACCGCCCCCGAGGCAGGGAGCCTGGAGTATGCGCGGGAACTGGCCCGCTTCGACGAGCTGGAGCGCCACATGGCGGACATCCACGAGATGGCCGTGAAAGGGGGCAGCATCATCGACGCGATGGGCACCCGCATGCCGGTGCCTGGCTGGGACGAGGTGCTGTTGCTGGGGGCGCAGCTGTGTCCTGTGCCGCTGGCCGAGGATGCCCCGGTGAACACGAAGACGGTGATCGGGAAAAATGCGAAGCGCCCGCTGGAACTGGACACACCGGTCTTTGTTTCGCACATGTCGTTTGGGGCGCTCTCCCGCGAGGTGAAGATATCGCTGGCCAAGGGCAGCGCGCAGGCAGGGGCGGCCATGTGCAGCGGCGAGGGGGGCATCCTGCCCGACGAGCGCGCCGCGGCGTGCAAGTACATCTTCGAGGTGGTGCCCAACCTCTACAGCGTTACGGACGAGAACCTGCAGGCCGCCGACGCCATCGAGATCAAGATCGGCCAGGGGACAAAGCCCGGCATGGGCGGCCACCTGCCGGGCGAGAAGGTGACCGAGGAGATCGCCGCCATCCGCGGGCGGCAGGTAGGGCGGGATATCATCAGCCCGTCACAGTTCCCGGGCGTCTCCGACCGCGAGGGGCTGAAGAAGCTGGTGAACGAGCTGCGCCGGCGCAGCGGCGGCCGGCCGGTGGGCGTCAAACTGGCGGCGGGGCACATCGAGCGGGACCTTGCCTGTGTTGTGTATGCCGGGGCAGATTTTGTGACGCTGGATGGGCGGGGCGGCGCCACTGGCGCCAGCCCCAAGTTGTTGCGTGACGCCACCGGCGTACCCACCATCTACGCGCTGCGCCGCGCCCGCCGGTATCTGGACAAGGTGGGCAGTGGGATGCAGCTGGTCATCACCGGGGGGTTGCGCGTGTCGGCCGACTTTGCAAAGGCGCTGGCCCTGGGGGCGGACGCGGTGGCCGTGGCCACCGCCGCGCTGATGGCCGCCGCCTGCCAGCAATACAAGATATGCAAGAGCGGCGGCTGCCCAGTGGGTGTGGCCACACAGGATCCGGAACTGCGCAAACGGCTGAATGTGGACGCGTCGGCCCGGCGGGTGTACCATTTTTTGCATGTGGCCACCGAGGAGCTGCGCATCTATGGGCGCATCACCGGCAAGGACGATGTGCACGCGCTGGACCTGGACGACGTGTGCACCACAAGCATCGACCTCGCCACGCACGCGGGCATCCCTCACGCCGCCGCACCTGCTGATTTCTGAAGGCGGGATGAGGAAAAAGCAAGGCCGGGCGCGAAAAAACGCGCCCGGCCTTGTGGCCGCAAACAAAAACTTTCGATTCAGGCGTTGGTGAGCTTGATGAGGGCCACCTGCATCTCGGAAAGCTGGGCGGACACGGTGTCCAGCCGGGAGGCGAGGGCTGCCGGCGACTTTACAAAGCTGCACGCGCCGCCATTGTTGCTTTCCTGGAACATCATGCACTGGCCGCCGATGCAGTCTTTCTGGGGGCCGGTGCCGGCGGAAAGGATGGGACAAACGGTTCCTGGCATGGGTCAAATCTCCTTTCGGGAAGGGCCTGTTTTGGTGACAACTATTATACCACAGGCCGCTAAAAATAAACAGACCCCCTGCGTCGGGCCGGCCATCTGGCCGGGCGGAAACCTTTTTCTCCGGTGCTGATGACTTTCATACATCGATGTGCTATAATAAACTACTTTACCTAGAGGGAGGGTGACAATACTGGCCAAGGAGAGGAATTACTCACTCGTGACGCCGGAGATCGAGGAGCTGGCCGAGATGTGTACTTCGCGCGTGATACCCAGCGATCTGTACACGGAATACAAGGTGAACCGCGGCCTGCGGGACCTGAACGGGAACGGCGTTCTGGCGGGGCTTACGAATATTGCGCAGGTGACGGCCAAAAAGGTCGTGGACGGCGTGGAAGTGCCCATGGACGGCAAGCTCTACTACCAGGGCATCGACGTGGAAGACATCGTGGCCGGCTTCTTGAAAGAAGACCGTTTTGGCTTTGAAGAGACCTGCTATCTGCTGCTTTTTGGGCACCTGCCGAATAAAGAGGAGCTGGACGCGTTTTGCGGGATGTTGAACGATTACCGCTCGCTGCCGCCCAAGTTCACGCGCGACGTGATCATGAAAGCGCCCAGCACGGACATGATGAACACGCTGGCGCGCAGCGTGCTGACGCTGTATTACTATGACAAAAACGCGGATGACGTGTCCATCCCGAACGTGCTGCGCCAGTGCGTCCAGCTGATTGCGCGGTTCCCGCTGCTGGCCGTGTATGGCTACCAGGCCTACAACCACTACGAGAAGGACAAGAGTCTCATCATCCACAAGCCCAGCCCGAACCTTTCCATAGCCGAAAATATCCTGCACATCCTGCGGGCGGACCAAAAGTACACCGACCTGGAGGCGCGCATCCTGGACCTGGCGCTGGTGCTGCACGCAGAGCACGGCGGCGGTAACAACTCCACCTTTGCGGTGCGGGTGGTGTCCTCCTCCGGCACCGACACATACAGCGCCATGGCGGCGGCGCTGGGCAGCCTGAAGGGCCCCAAGCACGGCGGGGCCAACATCCAGGTGATGCACATGATGGCCGACATGCAGAAGAACGTGAAGGACTGGACGGACGAGGACCAGGTGGCCGACTACCTGAAAAAGCTGTTGCACAAGCAGGCGTTCGACCACGCCGGTCTCATCTACGGCATGGGCCACGCCGTCTATTCGCTGAGCGACCCGCGCGCAGTGGTGTTCGAGCGGTTTGTGCAGCAGTTGAGCGCCGAGAAGGGCCGCGAGAAGGAATACCAGCTGTACTCGCTTGTGGCGCGGCTGGCGCCTGAGATCATTGCAGACGAACGCAAGATGTACAAGGGCGTTTCGGCCAATATCGATTTCTACTCCGGCTTTGTGTACGATATGCTGAATCTGCCGGTGGAGCTGTACACGCCCATCTTCGCCATCGCGCGCATCTCCGGCTGGAGCGCCCACCGCATCGAGGAGCTGGTGAACTCGAGCAAGATCGTGCGGCCGGCGTACAAATGCGTGTGCGAGCGGCAGAGCTACGTGCCGCTGGACGAGCGGTGAGGCAGTGCCTCCCGCATCAGAGCATCAGGAAAGCCCGGGTGTATAACCCGGGCTTTTTCGTGCTTTTCCACTGCTGTTTATCAGCTTCCCGTGCGCAGCTGCACGCGGGGCGGGGCGTCCAGGCGGATGGGCTCCGGCTGTACGCCGGCCGGGGATGCCAGCTGCGCCGGGGGCGACGCGCCGTCCAGCCGCTCCTTTGCCACGGCGATCATCAGCTTGATGCGGTTCTCCTGGTTCACGCGGGTGGCGCTGGGGTCGTAGTCGATGGGAGTGATGTTCGCCTCGGGGTGGATGGCGCGGATCTTGCCGATCATCCCCTTGCCCACCACATGGTTGGGCAGACAGCCGAAGGGCTGGGCACACACGATGTTGGGGTAGCCGGTTTGTACCAGTTCCATCATCTCGCTTGTGAGCAGCCAACCCTCGCCCATCTTGGCTCCCAGGCTTATGACCGGCTCGCCCAGCTTCATCACGTCGCGGAAGAGGGTGGGGGCGTGCAGGGAAGGGAACTGTTTGATGGCCTCGTGCATGATCTTTTCACGCGAGACGACGAAATCCATCACGATCTCATAAATCTTTTTCACCAGGGGGCTGCCGCCGTACAAGCGGATGTTCTCCGAGCCGTTCACGATGCAGTACTGCACAAAGCCCATCAAGCCGGGCATATTCACCTCGCACCCTTCGGCGGCGAGGAATTCTTCGAGATGGCTGTTGCCGAGGGGGGAGTATTTGACATAGATCTCGCCCACGATACCCACCTTCACCCGCGGCACCCGCGTGACGGGCACGGCGGCGAAGTCGGCCGCGATGGCGGTGAAGATTTCTTTCATCTCGCGCTTGCCGGTGCCCTTGCCTTTGGCGAAAAGGTTGGAGACGGTCTTCTGCCACTTTGCCACAAGGGCGTCGGCGGCGCCTTTTTCATTTTCGTATGGGCGTATCTGGTTGGAAAGCGCCATCAGCTCGTCGCCGTACAGGATGGCGGGCAGCGCCTTGCGCACCATGGGGATGGTGATCTTGAAGCCGGAGTCCTTTTCAAGGCCCGAAAAGTTGAGACTGGCCACCGGTACCTGTGGGAAGCCGGCCTTCACCAGCGCCTTGCGCAGCAGGTGGATGTAATTGGACGCGCGGCAGCCGCCGCCCGTCTGTGTGATGAGCAGGGCGGTGTGGTCGAGGTCGTACCGGCCGCTTTTCAGCGCGTCGATGAACTGCCCGATGACCAGGAGGGCCGGGTAGCAGGTGTCGTTGTGCACATATTTCAGGCCCTCCTGCGCAACCTCCGGGCCGCCGTTTTCCAAAAACTTGACGCGCAGGCCCTCCTGGCGGAAGATCTCGTTGATGATGCCGAAATGGATGGGCGCCATCTGGGGCACGAGGATGATGTGGGTGGCCTTCATCTCTTTGGTGAAGCGGGGATAATCCGGCGCCATGTGCAGGTTGTCCACGGGGGCCGGTTTTTTGCTTGGCATGGTGATGCTCCTTGATGATAGGTGGAGGAAGTGGCGATTGGGGCGAAACGGACTCGGTCGCACGGTGTCCTTCCGCTCACGGCTTACCGCCGTGCCGGGACGATGTTCACTTCAGGACACCGAACACCCGTGTCTTCTGTGGTATGCAAATTCAGGCCGTATGCTGTGTGGCGGGCGCGTCCTGTTCCTCCTGCTGCTCCAGCGCGCTAAACAGGCTGCGCAGGCGGATGTTGACGGCGCCGAGGTTGGCGATCTCGTCGATCTTGATCTGGGTGTACAGCTTGCCCTCGCGGTGCAGGATCTCGCGCACCTCGTCGGTGGTGACGGCGTCCAGCCCACACCCAAAGCTGACCAGCTGGACAAGGTTCATATCCGGGTGGGCGGCGATGTGGCGGGCGGCGGCGTACAGCCGCGCGTGGTAGGTCCACTGGTTCAGGATGCTGGTGGGCATTTTTTCGGTGAGGTGGGAGATGGCGTCCTCGCTGACGATGGCCGCCCCCAGGCCGGAGATGAGCTTGTCGATGCCGTGGTTCACCTCGTTGTCCAGGTGGTAGGGCCGGCCGGCCAGCACGATGATCTGCCGGCCCTCCCGACGGGCGGCGGCGATGATCTCGGCGCCCTTCTGGCGGATGTGGGCAAGGTATGCGTCGTACTCGGCGTAGGCGGCGTCGGCCGCGGCCCTTACCTCGGCCAGTGGGATGCCCTCGAAGTACTGGGCCAGTATCTGGTGGAAGCGGGGTGGGAAGTCCTTCTTGCGGTGGATGCCGACATAGTCGTAGATAAAGGTTTTTCCTTCCAGTTCACCGCAACAGGCCTTTACCACCTCGGGATAATAGGCCACCACCGGGCAGTTGAAGCAGTTGTCGCTCTTGCCCTCGTCAATGTTGTAGCTCATGCAGGGGTAGAATATCGCGGAAAGATCGTCCATGCGGGAGAGTTCCTTGATGTGTCCGTGGATGAGTTTGGCCGGGTAGCAGACGGTGTCGCTGGGGATGGTGGCCTGCCCATCGAAGTACAGCTTGCGGGTGGAGTGGGGGCTTACTATGAACTCAAAGCCCAGCTTTGTGAACAGCGTGTGCCAGAAGGGCAGCGTCTCGAAAAAGTTGAGGCCCATGGGCGCGCCGATCCTGCCGCGAGGGCCGGGCACGGGGATATAATTTTCCAGCAGGGCGCGCTTGTAGTCATAGATGTTCAAGGGATCTTCCGGCCCGCGGTGGGTGAGGGGGCGGTCGCACCTGTTGCCGCTGATGTACCGCCGCCCGCCGGGGAAGGTGTTCACTGTGAGGGCGCAGTGGTTGGTGCACAGGCCGCAGGCCGTCGTCTGCACGCCGTGGGTGAGGGCCTTCAGCTCCTCGTGCCCCAGCGCGGCGGACACGCCCTGTCCCTTTGTTTTGCGGCGGCCATACAATGCCGCGCCGAACGCGCCCATCAGGCCCGCGATGGAGGGACGGATGACTTCGAGGCCCATCTCCATCTCGAAAGCGCGCAGCACGGCGTCGTTGTAGAAGGTGCCGCCCTGCACCACGACCTTCTTGCCCAGGTCCTTGGCGCTGGCTGTACGGATGACCTTGTACAGCGCGTTCTTCACCACGCTGATGGCAAGGCCGGCGGAGATGTTCTCAATGGAGGCGCCGTCCTTCTGCGCCTGCTTTACGCTCGAGTTCATGAAGACCGTGCAGCGGCTGCCCAGTTCCACCGGCGCGTCGCCGAACAGGCCGAGCTTTGCAAAGTCGTGCACCTCGCGGCCCAGCGCCTCGGCAAACGTCTGAAGGAAGCTGCCGCAGCCGGAGGAGCAGGCCTCATTCAGGAAGATGTCACTGATGGCGCCGTCCTCGATCTTGAAGCACTTCATGTCCTGGCCGCCGATGTCGATGATGAAATCCACGCAGGGCTCGAAGTGTTTGGCGGCCGCGAAATGGGCCATCGTCTCCACGAGGTTGTAGTCCGCATTGAAGGCCGCCTTGCACAGCTGTTCGCCGTAGCCGGTGGTGGTCATGCTGGCCAGCTGCATGCCGGGGCAGCTCTCGTACATCTGCAACAGCGCCTGCCGCACCAGCGGCACGGGGTTGCCGCTGTTGGGCTGGTAGGTGGTGTTCAGCAGCTCGCCCTCTTCGCTGATGAGCACGGTCTTTACTGTGGTGGAGCCGGCGTCGATGCCCAGGTGCGCACGGCCGGAAAAGCCTTCCAGACGGCCTACGGGAACACTGGCCCGTTCGTGCCGTTTGATGAATTCTGCATATTCATGATCGTTTTTAAAGAGAGGGGCGGTGTGCTCGAAAGCCGCGGTGTCCCGGTGGGCGGCCAGGCGGTCGCGCAGCTCGGGCAGGGTGAAGGCTTCGTCCCCATATAGCGCCGCGCCCAGCGAGACGAAGTAAAGGCTGTTTTCGGGCAGTGTGCCCTCCGTCTTCAGCACACGGTCGAACGCGGCGCGCAGCTGGTCCAGAAAGGTGAGGGGACCACCCAGGTAGATGACGTTGCCGCCTATGATGCGCCCCTGCGCAAGGCCAGCGATGGTTTGGTTGACCACCGAGTAGAGGATGGAAGCGGAGACGTCCTCCACCCGCGCGCCCTGGTTGAGAAGCGGCTGCACGTCGGTTTTGGCGAACACGCCGCAACGGGAGGCGATGGTGTAGATCTTCTCCTGCCCCTTGGCCTTCTCGTTCAGTTCGTCCGGCGAGATTTTGAGCAGCGTGGCCATCTGGTCGATGAACGCGCCGGTGCCGCCGGCACAGCTGCCGTTCATGCGCACCTCCATGCCGCCTGTGAGGAAGAGGATCTTGGCGTCCTCGCCGCCCAGCTCGATGATGACGTCGGCGTCGGGCGTCAGGTTGCGCGCGGCCACCCGGGTGGCGAACACCTCCTGCACAAAGGGCACGCCGCAGCTCTCGGAAAAGCCCATGCCCGCCGAGCCGGAGATGGCCGTGAGGAATTCTTCCTCACCGACCTGTTCTTCCAGGTCGGCCAGCAGCTCGGCGCATTTTTCGATGATATGAGAGTAGTGGCGTTCGTAGCGGGTGTGTACGATGGCGCCGTCCGCGTTCAGCAACACGCATTTAATGGTGGTGGAGCCGATGTCCAGTCCCAGCCGCATGCGGGGTGTTTCGTTTTGTTCTGTGGGTGCCATAGCCAAATGGAGCCTCTTTCTGTATGTTGGGAAGCGATAGATGCGTATAAACTATACTATAATAGCATACTTCGCGTTTTGTGTACAGGGCACGGTGGGCGAAACCTTTGTGAAAATCGTTACTTGCTGCACCGCCGTTCTCAAACACGCGCTGCGCGCGCGTTTGCCGGGTATCTGCAGATACTACACTGGTTTGCCGGGCAACATCGAATTGGGAGGGCGCTGGGCAAAGGACGGAAAATGCCCGCCTTACGAAAAACTTACATACGCATGAAAGTTGTGTGACGAATGAGGTCTGCAGGCGAAATGACGATGAAACGATAAAATGATAAAGACGAAAAGTTGCGTTTTGCGCCCGGAACCCCTATACTGGAAACTGGGAAATACCCTTGGCAAAAGTGCAAAGAGGAGGGCGGCGCAGATGGCGGACAAAACCTGCATCCTGGTGGTGGACGATGAGAGGGAGATCGCCGACCTTGTGGAGTTGTACCTGCGAAACGATGGGTACGACGTGATGAAGTTCTACGATGGGGCGTCGGCGCTGGCGGCGCTGGAAAAGCGCGCGCCCGACGCGGCCATCCTGGACGTGATGCTGCCGGACATGGACGGGTTTACACTGTGCGCGGAGATACGCAAGGAGCATACCTTCCCGGTGCTGATGCTGACGGCCAAGGTGGAGGACATGGACAAGATCACCGGGCTGACCATTGGCGCGGACGATTATGTGACAAAGCCCTTCAACCCCATGGAACTGCTGGCCCGCGTGAAAGCCCAGTTGCGCAGGGCCCGGCGATACAACCTGCCCGAGGACGCCACCACCGGCCCGCGGGAGCATGATTTTTTGGGCCTCGTTATCAATGCGGACACCCACAAATGTACGCTGTACGGGGAACAGCTGAACCTGACGCCCATCGAATTTTCCATCCTGTGGTACCTGTGCGAGAACCGCGGCCGGGTGGTGAGCAGTGAGGCGTTGTTCGAGGCGGTGTGGGGAGAGAAGTTCATGGACAGCAACAACACTGTGATGGCGCACATTGCCCGCCTGCGCGAGAAGATGGGCGAGACGCCGCGCAAGCCCAAGTTTATCAAGACCGTGTGGGGGGTGGGCTACCAGATTGAAGACGATGGATGACAAACACCTGCAGACCACGCTGAGCCGCCGGTATATGGCGCGGTTTTTCTGGCAGGCGTTGGTGTTCACGCTGCTTTTGGCCTGTGTGACCGTCGCGGCGTATTTTTTGGCGCGCGCGCGCATCTGGTACCCGGAAGACCCGCTGTACCAGGTGCTCAATTTTGTGCAGAACCACCTGGCCTGGTTTTTCTTTGGCTGTTGGGTGGCGGGCACACTCGTCATCCTCATCTTTTTATGGCACCGCATCGCTCGGGGGGTCATCGCGTTGTCGGGGGCCATCCGGCAGGTGGCCAACCTGGAGGGCGGGGCCATCGAGTTGCCGGACGAGCTGGTCGAGCTGGGCGGCCTTTTGCGCCAGGTGCAGTACGAGAGCATGCGCAACAGCCAGTTGGCCGCCGAGGCCGAACAGCGCAAAGACGACCTGGTGGTGTATCTGGCGCACGACCTGAAGACGCCGCTCACCTCGGTGCTGGGATACCTGACGCTCCTGCGCGACGAGCCGGACATATCGCCCGAGCTGCGGGAGCGGTACCTTGCCATCTCCACGGCCAAGGCGCAAAAGCTGGAGGACCTCATCAACGAGTTTTTCGAGATCACCCGCTTCAGCCTGAAGGGGCTTGCGCCCGAGCCGGTGCGGTTCAACTTCTCGATGATGGCCGAACAGGTGACGGACGAGTTCCGACCGCTTTTGGCGCCCAAGGGCCTCACCTACGACCTGGCCGTACAGCCGGGCATCGAGATGGTGGCCGACGCGGGCAAGCTGCAGCGGGTGCTGGACAACCTGTTGCGCAACGCCGTGAGCTACAGCTTCCCGGACACCCAACTGTACGCCCGCGTGTGGCTGGAGGGGCCGTGGGTGCGCCTTTACCTGCGCAACAGCGGAAACACCATCCCGCCGCACAAGCTGGCCCACGTGTTTGAGCAGTTCTACCGGGTGGACGAGGCCCGCGGCGGCGAAGAGGGCGGCAGCGGCCTGGGGCTGGCGATTGCGAAGGAGATCGTGGAGATGCACGGCGGGGCCATCGAGGTGCGCAGCGAGGACGAGCAGGTGGAGTTCGTCGTCTCGCTGCCGCAGTACCTGGTGGCCTGAGAGCTGGCGCGGGGCGCCATTGTGTGATGAGTTCCGTTTGCAGGGATATGGAAAAGAGAGCCCTTAGCCGCGGGGCTCTCTTGTTTTATGGGTTTGGGGGAGCGCCATATTATTTGTTCTTCACCATCAGGTTGCGGCCGCCGCCGGGGATGCTCTCGTACTTCGTGTCGAACCCGCCGGTGTAGGTGATGAGCTTGTGCAGCTTTGAGAAGCCGTAGTTGCGGGTGTCGAAATCGACGAACTGGCGGCCCAGGATGCTGCCCACCTGCGAGAGGGACATGAAACCGTCCTCGTCGGAGTCGTGGTCGATGATATCGTGGATGCGCTGCACGATCTCCTCCAGCGGCACGAAGCCGGCGGCGTCCTCGTGCAGGTCGAGCGAGGTGGGGGTGGGCGCCTCGGGCACTGGTGTTTCGGGCGCGGTGCCGTTCGGCGGTATCATGGCGGCGTCGGGTTTTGCGGTTTCCGGGGCTGTTTTGGGCACCGCCCGACCATTTTTCTTTACGGGTTTTGTTTTGCTGTCTGCTTTGGCTTTATCCGCAGCGGGCTTGTCGCCGCCTGCCTTGCCTCCGGCCGAAATCAATACGTCGAGGTATTTGAAGGTGTCGCAGGCGGATTTGAAGGACATGGGGGTCTTGCTCTCGCCCATGCCGATGACGTACATGCGGCTCTCGCGCAGGCGGGAGGCCAGGCGCGTAAAATCGGAATCGGACGAGACGAGACAGAATCCATCGCAATTGTTGGCGTACAAAATATCCATCGCATCGATGATCATGGCGCTATCAGAGGCGTTTTTGCCCTGGGTGTAGCTGAACTGCTGGATGGGCGTCAGGTTGTTTTCAAGCAACCGTTTTTTCCAGCTGCTCATCTCGGGGTTGGTCCAGTCGCCATAGATGCGCTTGTAGGCCGGCGTGCCGTACAGGCTCAGTTCATCCAGGATGACCTTGATGTACTTGGGAGAGACGTTTTCGGCGTCGATGAGCAACGCGATGACCCTGCCATTATCTTGCATAAAATTGTTCCTTTCTTTGTGGGTATTATGCTATAATAACCTCGAACTGCAAATGGCTGGCGCCATTTGGCCGCGCAGATGCGCGTCTGGGCGCTGGCGCGCCCGGCCCGAGAACATTGAAACGCCTGCGGCGTTTGAATGATACGTTTTTGGAGTGCCGGGGATAATCGTTTTTTGCGGTGGCCGTGCCGCTGCCATGCAGAAGGCCGGGCCGGTGCGGCCGGAGGTTGGCCGGGAAAGGAGGCGGAGCGCACAACCCATGAGGGAAATCGTAGACCCCACGCTTCGCCGCAGATGGGGCTTTGTGGACTGGACGCGCTCCATCCTGATAGCCCTGCTGGCCGCCATGTTCCTCACACAGGTGTTGATTGTGAATGCACAGGTGCCCACCGAGTCGATGGAGGACACCATCAATGTGGGTGACCGTGTGATCGGCAACCGGCTGGCCTATGAATACACACCGCCAAAACGAGAGGACATCATCGTGTTCTTCTACCCTGACGACGAGAGCCAGTATTATGTCAAGCGGGTCATCGGCCTGCCCGGCGAGACGGTGAACATCGTGGACGGCAAGGTATACATAAACGGGGGCGCGGTGCCGCTGGATAGCTCTTATGTAAAAGGGGAGCTCCAGGGCGATTTTGGGCCCTACAAGGTGCCCGAGGACTCCTACTTTGTGCTGGGGGACAACCGCATGCGCAGCTGGGACTCCCGCTTCTGGACCAATACCTATGTGCACAAGGACAAGATATTGGGCAAGGTGCTATTCCGCATCTTCCCCAGCCCCAAATGGTTGGGGTGAAGCATCAGGAAGGATAATCCTCCTCCATGGGGAGGGTGGCATACCCGTTCAGATCGGGGCCGGCCGTGTGGCCGGCCTCGAACTCGTAGTAGCCCTGTGCGGCAATCATGGCGGCGTTGTCTCCGCAGAGGGAGAGCGGGGGCAGGTATAGCTGTGTGCCGTGGGTACGGGCGGTTTCCTCCGCTTTTGCGCGCAGGCGAGCGTTGGCGGCAACGCCGCCCGCCAGGGCCAGCGCCGGAGCGCCGGTGTCGGCGGCAGCGTGGGCCAGCTGGCCGGCCAACAGGTCGGTGGCCTTTTCTTCGAAGGCCGCCGCAAGGCCGGGCACGTCCAGCTCTTCGCCTTTCATGCGGGCGTTGTTCACGATGTTCAGCACGGCGGTTTTCAGGCCCGAAAAGCTCACGTCGCAGGGGCCGGGCGCATGTGGTGTGGGCAACGGATAGCGCGCAGGGTCGCCGCCGGCCGCAGCTTTGGCGATGGCCGGGCCGCCGGGGTAACCCAGGCCCAGCGTGCGCGCCACCTTGTCGAACGCTTCGCCCGCGGCGTCGTCCACCGTGCGACCCAGTACCCGGAAGTGGGTGTAGCCTTCCACCAGAACGAGGTGCGAATGCCCGCCCGAGGCGATGAGGCAGAGGAAGGGCGGCGCCAGCTGCGGGTGGGCGAGATAGAGCGATGCCACATGGCCGCGCAGGTGGTGCACAGGCACCAGCGGCTTGCCCGCAGCGCAGGCCAGCCCTTTGGCAAAGTTGACGCCCACCAGCAGTGCGCCGATGAGACCGGGCGCGTAGGTGGGGGCCACGGCGTCGATCTTATCCGCGCCAAGGCCGGCCTGCTCCAGCGCCTGTTCCACTACCGCACTGATGCACTCGATGTGCCTCCGGCTGGCGATCTCGGGCACGATACCGCCGTACAGAGCCTGTTCCTCCACGCTGGAAGCCACCACGCCGGACAGCACCCGCCGTCCGTCCTCCACCACAGCCGCGGCGGTTTCGTCGCAGCTTGTCTCGATGCCCAGTATCCTCATGCGTCCTCTTTTCCGGTTTTCGTCATCTCATGCAGTTCCGCACCCAGCAGCCAGCCGTCCTCTGCGGGGTTTGCGTACATACCCTTGCGCAGCGCCAGGCGCTTGAAGCCGAGCTTTTCGTACAGTGCCAGGGCTGCAATGTTGGAGGCGCGCGCCTCCAAGAGGCAGGTGCGCGGCCCCTCGGCGGCCAGCGCCGCCAGCGCATGGCGCAGCAGTGCCGCGCCTACGCCCTGCCGCCGTTTGTCCGGATGCACGGCCATCAGTTCGAGGTCGCAGTTGTCCGGCAGGGCGATAAAGCTTGCAAAGGCCAGCGGCCGGCCGGCGGACGACGCGTCCAGCGCAACGAAGGTGCGGCGGAGGGGGTCCGCCAGGGCACGCTCCAGCGCTGCGGGTTGCCAGGGGTCGGGAGCATGGCGCGCGATCTCGGCGCAGGCGTCCAACGTGGCCGGCGAGAGCAGTGCGAAGGAGAGGGAGAGGGCGGTGTTCATAGCGCGTCTCCCGGGCGCGGCGAAAGGTCGATGCCCTCGCCCCGCAGGCGGTAGCGGTCTTCCTCGGGGTAGTAGGCCACGTCGCCCTCCTCCACCGTTCCCACGTCCAGGATCTCAAGCGGGGCATCGCCGGTGTTGTCGAACCGGTGGGGGTTCTCAAGGCCCGCCGGCTTTGCGATGAAGTCGCCCTTGCGCACCGGGCGGTCACCTTCCAGGGTGTGCAGCGTGCCGCTGCCCGTCAGGATGAGGAAGAACTCCTCCTGCAAGGTGTGGGCGTGGTATTGGGTGCTGGCCGCTCCGGGCGGTATCACGTCGATGTTCACATACAGCTTGCGGCTGCCCGCAAGAGCGCCGAGCTGTCTCGTTTCACCGCCAAAAAAGGATTCGATATACGCGGCGGGCAGTTCATCCAGGTTGTGGATATGCATCATGGATCCGTCCTTTCCATGCTTCAGCCCTTCGCTGCCAGCCAGTTTTCGCCTGTGTGCACGTCCGCCTCCAGCGGCACGGCGAGCGCGGCCGCACCCTCCATCTCCTCGCGCAGGATGCGTTGCACCTGCTCGCTCTCGCCCTGCACAGCCTCCACGATGAGTTCATCATGCACCTGCAGGATGAGCTTGCTTTGCAGCCCTTCGTCCCTCAGCCGCCGCCACACGCGGATCATGGCGATCTTGATGATATCGGCGGCGGTGCCCTGGATGGGCGTGTTGAGGGCGATGCGCTGCCCAAGGGCCTGGATGTTGCGGTTGGAGCTGGAGATCTCGGGCAGGGGGCGGCGCCGGCCGTACAGCGTTTGCACGTATCCGTGCTGTTTCCCAAATTCGATGGTGCTTTCCATATAGCTCCGTACGCCGGGGAACTTGTCCAGGTAGGTCTGGATGAAGGCTTCGGCGTCTTTTACACTCATGCCCGTGTCTTTGGACAGGCTGAACGCGCCGATGCCGTATACGATGCCGAAGTTGACGGCCTTGGCCTCGCTGCGCAACTGGGGGGTGACCATGCCGGGCGGCAGGCCGTGCACCCGCGCGGCGGTGGCGCGGTGGATGTCCTCACCGTCGCGGAAAGCCTGTTGCATGGCTTCGTCGCCCGAGACGGAGGCCAGGATGCGCAGCTCGATCTGGCTGTAGTCGGCGTCGGCCAGAAGGGTGCCCGCTGGGGCCACAAAGTAGCGGCGCAGGCGGCTGCCAAGCTCGGTGCGCACGGGGATGTTCTGCAGGTTGGGCTCGTTGGAGGAAAGCCGGCCGGTGCGGGCCTCGGTCTGGTTGAAGGTGGAGTGGATGCGCCCGTCGGGGCCCACCTCGCGCAACAGGCCCTCCACATAGGTGGAGTAAAGCTTCGCATAGGTGCGGTAGAGCAGGATGTGGTCGATGACCGGGCTGTACTTGCGCAGCGATTCGAGCGTCTCGGCGTCGGTGGAGGGGCCGCTCTTGGTCTTCTTGCGCACGGGCAGGCCCATCTTGATGAACAATGCCTCACCCAGCTGTTTGGGGCTGTTCAGGTTGAATTCGTATCCCACTTCGTCGAACACGGCACGCAGCTGCGTCCCCATCTCGGCGGACAGCTCCTCGCCGAAGGTGCGCACGCCCTCTGCGTCCAACTCGAAACCGGCCAGCTCCATCGAGGCCAGCACTTCGGCTAGCGGCTGCTCGATCTCGCCAAGCAGTTTTGCCATGCCGACGGCTTCGCACTCCGCGTGCAGTTTGGTGAACAGTGGTTGCAACAGCGGCGCGTCGGGGTGGGCGGGGCAGCTAAAGGCTGGCCCTGCGCCGTATTCGGCGGCCAGGCGCTCTACCTCGTACGCCGATGCGGCGGGGTTGAGCAGGTAGGCGGCGAGTTTCGCGTCGAAGCGGATGTTCGCCGCCGGAGCGCCGCCGTTCCGCTCGGACAAGCACAATTTATGCAGGAGCTTTGAATCGAACGCCCATTTTTCGGCCGTTTCGTCCCGCAGCAGGGCCAGCAGGGTAGGGTCGTCCAGGGCGGCGCAATACACGCCGCCGCCGTTGGGCACCACAAGCATCTCCTCGCCGTGGGTCGTCAGGTACACGACGCCCGAAAGCCCGGCGGGCAGCTCTTCGGCAGCGTGTTCGTCCAGGGTGTGCCCAGGGTGCTGTGCGGTTGAGAGTGGAGGTGCTGCATCCAGGCCCAGCCGGTCCAGCAGGGTGGACATCTCCAGCTCGGCAAGCAGCCGAGCCGCGGCCGGGGCGTCCGGCGCGGTCTTTTGATAGCTGCCGGTGGCGGTGTCCACCGGGGCGTCGCAGTCGATGACGGCCAGCTTGCGGCTGAGGTCCGCCTTGTCGCGGTTGTCCAGCAGCTTCTGCCGCACGCCGGGCTTTATGGCCGCATCGTCGATGTGCTCGTACACGCCGTCCAGGCTGCCAAACTGGGAGATGAGCGCGAGGGCGGTCTTCTCGCCCACGCCGGGCACGCCGGGGATGTTGTCCGACGCGTCGCCCATCAGCGCCTTCACGTCGATGAGCTGGGTGGGGGAGACGCCATACTGCGCCTGAACGGCGGCCTCGTCCAGCGCGTTCGTCTCGCCTTTGCCAAATTTTGTGGTGGTAAGCAGCACAGTGACGCCCGGCCCCACCAGTTGCAGGCTGTCCCGGTCGCCGGTGGCGAGCAGTATTTCGTCGCCCCGGGCGGCGGCTGCGCGGGCCAGTGTGCCCAAGATATCATCGGCTTCGTAGCCCTCTTTGGCCACCTCTTTGTAGCCCAGCAGGGCCAGCAGTTCCTTCAGCACCGGCATCTGGGCGGCCAGTTCGTCCGGCATGCCCTTGCGCTGGGCTTTGTAGCCGTCGTACATCTCATGGCGGAAGGTGGGGGCCGCAAGGTCGAACGCAATGGCGATCTCGTCCGGCTTTTCGCTGTCCTCGAGCTTTAACAGGATATTGAGAAAACCATAGATGGCGTTGGTGTAGCGGCCGTCCTTGGTGGTGAGCAGTTTGATGCCGTAAAAGGCGCGGTTGGCAATGCTGTTGCCGTCGAGTACCAGAAGTTTCAAAGCGGGCCTCCAGGTGGGGTGTGATGGCAGGAGCGGGCAAAAAGCGGCGCGCAGATGCCTGAGAACACTATAGCACATTTGGCCGCCCTGCGACAATTGCCGCGCGGCGGAATTTTCTTTGTGACGGGGGTGTTTTGTGGTATACTATACAATTGGCATGGTATGCGGCGAATTGACGCTTTCGCGCCATACATACCAGTACAACCCTGAGGGAGGCTCCCGCGCTTGCAGATCGGTCAAATCAATATAGCGCCCGGGGCGGCGCTGGCACCCATGGCGGGCGTTACCGACGCCACCATGCGGCGCATCTGCGCGCGGTATGGCGCGGTGTTCACGGTGAGCGAGATGGTGAGTGCCAAGGCCGTCACCATGGGCGACAGAAAAAGCCTGGCCCTGCTGCGCGGCGGGCGGAGCGGTGCGGACACGCCCTACGGCGTGCAGTTGTTTGGCCATGAGCCGGACGTGCTGGCCGAAGCCGTGCGGCGGTTGGCGGGTGAAACGTTTGATTTTTTGGACCTGAACCTGGGCTGCCCGGCACCCAAGATCGTGGGGCACGGGGCGGGCAGCGGCCTTTTGCGGGAGCCCGCGCGCGCTGGGGCGTTCGTGCGTGCGGCCGTGCAGGCAAGCGGCCGGCCGGTGAGTGTGAAGATGCGCATTGGCTGGGACGAGCGGGACGCCCGCACGATGACCGGCCTGGAGGTGGCAAAGCGGTGCGAGGACGCCGGCGCCGCGCTGTTGACCGTGCACGGCCGCACCCGACGTCAGATGTACACCCCCGGTGTGGATTTCGAGACCGCCCGGCGCATCAAAGAGGCCGTCCGCATCCCGGTGTTGTTCAACGGGGACGTGGACGGCGCGGAGAGTGCGCTTGCGGCCCTGCAACGTACCGACTGTGACGGGGTGGCGATCGGCCGGGGGGCGGAGGGGAATCCCTTCGTGTTTCGCGAGGTGGCGGCCGCCCTGCGGGGCGAGGCGCCGCCCCCGCCGCCCACCCTGCGCGAACGGCTGGCCGTGCTGGACGAGCAGGTGCGGGGCATGTGCGAAGAGAAGGGCGAAGCGGTGGCCATGCGCCAGGCGCGCGGCGTGGCCGGGGCCTACATGCGCGGCCTGCAAGGCGCGGCCGCCCTGCGCCGCACGGCCCACGCACTCACCTATTACACCGACCTTGCCGAACTGATTGGCCAGGCGTATGAGATGCAGAGGCGGGACAATGAAAAGATGTGAGCTTGGCAAGCGGAACAGACTGCCCTGCGCGCACGGTCGGCGTTCCGCCGCTCACGGCTTACCGCCGCGCCGGGACGATGTCCGCTTTGAAGCACCGTCCGCACGCGCAGAATGGCCAGGTTATTCCCGTCCGATCAGCTCGTCCAGGTTTTTCTCGTAACAGGGCAGGTAGTGTTCGAGGAAGATGTTTGCCGCGGCGCAGTCCATCTGGCGCAACAGGTGCATCTGCTGCCGCTTGGCCGAAGCGAACTCCCGGTTGCCGGCGGCCTCCTCCTCGATGCATTTGACAAGCGCGCAGAGACGGTCGGCCGCTTTCAGCAGCGTGCGCTCGGCATCATTCAGCACCTCGCCCGTCAGGTAGGGCGTCAGGATGTCTTCCAGGTCCGGCGGCAGCAGGTGGGCAAGCTCGGCCGCGCTCTCCCGCTCCACGGCTTTGTAGGCGCTGCGCAGCTCCTCGCTCTTGTACTTCACCGGGGTGGGCATGTCGCCGGTGAGAATCTCGCTGGCGTCGTGGTACAGCGCGGTGACTGCCACCCGTTCGGGGGTTATGGTATCGTCGCCCAGCTGCACCTTGGCGATGAGCGCCAGCAGATGGGCCAGGTGGGCCGTTTCGGCCGTGTGTTCGCTCACGTTCTCCGGTCGGCCAGAGCGCATAAGCCCCCAGCGGGAGATGTATTTCATGCGCGAGAGCAGCGCGCTGAATGCGTACGTTTCTGGAGCTTTCATGGTGTGTTACCTCGTTACTGTATTGGGGTGGAAGATGAAGGACCATTAAAATCTGTCTTATACTATAGCATACCATGAGAAGGATGCAAAAAATATATAACTCTGTTCCCGGAGGGCCCATGCACCATAGCCTGCAAAAAACAAAACAGATGAACGGCACCCTGCTGAGCTTCCTGCTGGGCATGTTGGTGGCGTGTGCCCTGTTTCTGCCCTTTTTGGTGGTGGACAAGGGCTTTTTCCTCTACTGTGGGGACTTTAACTCCCAGCAGATCCCCTTCTACTACTACCTGCACGACTTCGTCCGCGAGGGCGGCGGCACCTGGAGCTGGGCGACGGACCTGGGCACCTCGGCCATCAATTCCTACTCGTTCTACAACCTGGGTTCGCCCTTTTTCTGGCTGACGCTGCCCTTCCCCCAAAGCTGGCTGCCCTACATGATGGTGCCACTTTTGATCCTCAAGTTCGGATGCATCGCCGCCGCGGCGAACCTCTACCTCTCGCGCTATGCAAAGACCCGCAACATGGCGGTCGTCATCAGCCTGGTGTACGCCTTCTGCGGCTTTAACGTGTACAATATCTTTTTCAACCACATGCTGGAGCCGGTCATCCTCTTCCCGCTGATGCTGTGGGCGATGGACGCCTTCGTGTACGACGGCCAGCGCGGCATGTTCGCCGTACTGATGGGCCTAGCGCTGCTGGACAACTATTTCTTCTTCATCGGCAACGTGGTGTTCCTGCTCATCTACCTGGGCGTGAAGGTTGCCTTTGGGGAGTATGAGCTGAGCCTCAAGCGGTTCGGGTTGCTGGTATTTGAGGCGTGCCTGGGCGTGGGCTTAGGCATGGCGCTGGCGCTGCCCTCGCTCTTGAACGTGATACAAAACCCGCGCACGGACAATTTTGCCAGCGGGTTTGGGCTGATCATGTACGGCAACGTGCAGCAGTATTTTGCCATCCTGTCGTCCCTGTTCCTACCGCCCGACCCGCCCTACCTGCCCAACATCTTTACCGAGGGCGCCATCAAATGGACGAGCATGAGCGCCTTCCTGCCCATCGTGTCGGTGGCGGGGGTGGCGGCCTACTTCAAGAGCCGGAGATGGAACGCCACCAAGATGCTGCTGTCAGTCAGCCTTGTGATGGCGCTGGTGCCCATCCTGAACTCCGCGTTCTACGCGTTCAACTCCAGCTACTACGCCCGCTGGTACTACATGCCGCTGCTCATCGCGGCGTTTGCCACGCTGCGCAGCCTGGAAGACGCGGATATCGACCTCGCGTTCGGCGCGCGGTTCGCGCTGGCCGTTACCTGCGTGTACG
This sequence comes from Oscillospiraceae bacterium, assembly GCA_031548875.1. Lineage (GTDB taxonomy): Bacteria > Bacillota > Clostridia > Oscillospirales > Ruminococcaceae > JAAYCI01. The sequence goes on along the minus strand of JAVBQQ010000064.1, from coordinate 19,940 downwards.
TCATCTTCGGTATCCTGCCTAAAAGGGACGAGGACGGCGTGTGGAGCATCGGCCTTGCGCAGGATCCGGCCAAGTTCTGGCTCACCTTCTTGACGGCGCTTTTCGCCGTGCTGGTTTTCTATCTGATTGTGAAAAACTATCGGCACAAAGCAAAGTTTGCGGCCGTGCTGCTGGGGGCCGTGATGGGCTTTTCGGTGTTTTACTCGGTCATCCACATCTCGCTGGGCAAGTTCCCCCAGTGGGACAACGACGCCGACTACAAGGCCCAGCAGTATGACACGGCGGCGAGGCTGGAACTGCCCGGCGAGGGGTTCTACCGCATCGACGCATACAAGATGCACGACAACGTGGGCCTGTGGATGGACGAGAGCTGCCTGCAGACGTTCAACTCTGTGGTCACGCCGTCTATCATGGAGTTCTACCCCATGGTGGGGGTGAAGCGGGACGTGTCCAGCAAGCCGGAGACGGACATCTACCCCCTGCGCGGCCTGTTGGGCGTGCGATACACGGTGATGCCGCGGGAGGATACGGCGAGTTTCGAGGCGGACGAGGTGGCCAGCCGGGGCTGGCACCCGCTGGAAGAGCAGGGAACGCTGGCTGTGTACGAGAACGAAAACTTCCTGCCGCTGGGCTTCACCTACGACCAGTACATCGAGATGGACCTGCTCACAACCATCTACGAGGGCGACCGCGCGGGCATGCTGGTGCGGGCCATCGGGCTGACGGACGAGCAGGCGCAAAAGTATGGCCACCTGTTTGAGGGAGAGGTGGGCGAGAGCTATGCGTCCATTACCTACGAAGACTACGTGGGGAATGTGGGCGCCCGGCGGGCGTCGTCCGCTTACGATACGCGGGCCGACGCGTCCGGCTTTGCGGTGGACATAGACCTGCCGGAGGATGATCTCGTCTTCTTCTCGGTACCGTACGACGAGGGCTTTTCGGCCAGCGTGAACGGGCAGGAGGCGGAGGTGCTGAAGGTGTCGGGCGGGATGATAGCCGTGTATGCCCCGGCGGGGGACAACGAGATCGTCTTCCGGTACGAGACGCCCGGCTTCAAAGCGGGGGCGGCCGTCAGTATAGGCAGCATGGCGGTGTTGTGCGTGTACTTGATTGGGTGCATGCTAGTGCAAAGAAAACGTGTGCTGGCGAAGAACGCGCGGGACGAAGAACGAACCTGACCTGAGCGTATGCCCAATGTGAGCAGATGGCATTCCTCCGCTCGGAGCTTACCGCTGGTGCCTGTAGTTCACATTTAGTGAACTACAGAGCCATCGCTGCGGAATACCCTCTACTCGCAGTGGGCACTGAAGCATAAGACTGCCTGAAAAGACGGCAACCACAACAACCATAGAGTGAAAAATAAGGGGCAAGGGGAACCGATGGATTTTGTAAAAGTGCTGGCAAAAGAGCTTTCCATCACCGAGACGAACGCGGGCGCAGCGGTGGCGCTCATCGACGAGGGGAACACCATCCCGTTCATCGCCCGCTACCGCAAGGAGGCCACCGGCTCGATGGACGACCAGCTGCTGCGTCAGCTGGCCGAGCGCTTGGCCTACCTGCGCGGCCTGGTGGCGCGCAAGGGCGAGGTGGCGGCGTCCATAGAAGAACAGGGCAAGATGACCGACGAGCTGGCCCGGGCGCTGGAGGCCGCGGCAACACTGGCCGAGGTGGAGGACATCTACCGCCCGTACAAGCCCAAGCGCAAAACGCGGGGCAGCGTGGCCCGCGCGCGCGGGCTGGAGCCGCTGGCCCTGCGTCTTTTAGAGCAGCACACCGGCGACGACCCGCTGGTGTTGGCCGAGGGGTACGTGGACGCCGAAAAAGAGGTGCCTGACGCGGAAGCGGCGTTGGCCGGCGCGCGAGACGTGCTGGCGGAGGATTTTTCGGACGATGCGAAGATACGCGCCCGGCTGCGCGCGTTCTACATGGACAACGCCGTGTTGGAGAGCGCCGCCGCCAAGGACGAAGACAGCGTGTACAGCGGCTATTATGAGTTCAGCGAGCCGGTGAAACGCATTGCCGGCCACCGTGTGCTGGCGCTGAACCGCGGCGAGAAGGAAGGCTTTTTGAAAGTCTCGGTGGCGGTGGACACCGCGCGGGCCACAGACATCCTGCTGAAGAGCGTGCTGAAGAACAACAGCCCCGCCGGTCGCCAGGTGGCCGAGGCTGCGCAGGACGGTTACGCCCGGCTCATCCACCCCAGCCTCGAGCGCGAGGTGCGCGCCTCCCTCACAGACAAGGCGGACGAAGGGGCCATCCATGTGTTTGGGCAGAACCTGCGGCAGCTGCTGTTGCAGCCGCCCATCCGCGGGCGGGTGGCCATGGGCCTTGACCCCGGCTACCGCATGGGCTGTAAAGTGGCCGTGGTGGACGCCACCGGCCGCGTACTGGACACGACGGTCATCTACCCGGTGGCCTCGAGCGCCGGCAAGCAGGACGAGGCCGCCCGCGTGGTGAAGGGGCTCATCAAAAAGCACGGTGTGCAGGTCATCGCCATCGGCAACGGCACGGCCGGGCGGGAGACGGAGATCTTTGCCGCCGGCCTGCTGCACGAGCTGGCCGGGCAGGGCACGCAGGTGGCGTATATGGTGGTGAGCGAGGCGGGGGCCAGCGTGTATTCCGCGTCGCCCCTGGCGGCGAAGGAGTTCCCCCAGTTCGACGTGAACCTGCGCAGCGCGGTTTCCATCGCCCGCCGGCTGCAGGACCCGCTGGCCGAGCTTGTGAAGATCGACCCCAAGGCCATCGGCGTGGGGCAGTACCAGCACGACATGCCTCCCGCCCGGCTGGCCGCCGAGCTGGACGGTGTGGTGGAGGACTGCGTGAACACAGTGGGCGTGGAGCTGAACACGGCGTCGGCGCCGCTTTTGGAACGGGTGGCCGGCCTGACGGCATCCACGGCCAAAAACATCGTAGACAAGCGCGAGAAGGACGGCCCTTTTGCCACCCGCAAGGAGCTTTTGAAGGTGAGCAAACTGGGACCCAAGGCGTTTGAACAGTGCGCGGGCTTCCTGCGCCTGCCGGGCGCCAAAAACCCGCTGGATGCCACCGCCGTGCACCCCGAAAGCTATACCGCCGCCGAGGGCCTGTTGGAACTGTGCGGCTTCACCAAGGCGGACATCGGCGGCGAGGCGATCGCCACGCTGCCCGAAAAGGCCAAGGAGATGGGGCTGGACGCGCTGGCCCAAAAGCTGGGCATTGGCAAGCCAACTCTCAAAGACATCATGGACGAGCTGCTGCGCCCGGGGCGCGACATCCGCGACACACTGCCCCCGCCGCTTTTGCGCAGCGATATCCTGGAGCTTTCGGACATCAAACCGGGCATGGAGCTCTCGGGCACGGTGCGCAATGTCATCGATTTTGGCGCATTCGTGGACATCGGCGTGCATCAGGACGGCCTCGTACACGTCAGCCAGCTGGCCGACCGTTTCGTGAAGCACCCCGCCGAGGTGGTGGCCGTGGGGGATATCGTCACCGTGTGGGTGCTTTCGGTGGACGAGGGGCGCGGGCGCATCTCGCTTACCATGAAGAAGCCGAAGGACGGCCAGGGCGCAAAAGCTGTCCAGTAGCCGGTATTGGCCACGGGGCTTGCCCTGCGGCCCGCGATGCCCGGCTTCAAGGGGCGGGCATCAACCTTATACTGCCGCACAATAAGTCAGGGAAAAGTAAGATTTTGCTCGTTGTACGCGCCAGCTCCTATATGGTATACTAATCCAGATAGGGTACAAAATGCGGGCTGTATCAGTTTTGCCGTTGGCGGAACTGACATGCCTGCCCACAAATAGGAGGAAGTTATGTCAAGCGTGGCAGTCGTTATCGTCGTTGTGGTGGTCATCGTCGTTGTGGTGGTACTGGGTATCATCCTGTGGTTCGTGGGCGGGCAGAACCGCCTTGTGAAGGCCGACGAACTGTGCGGCAACGCGCTTTCGCAGATCGGTGTGCAGCAGGCGTCGCGCTGGGACGCGCTGAACGCGCTGGCCGACCTGACGAAGGGCTACTCCGACCAGGAGTACAGGACGCTGATGGACACTATCCACGCGCGACAGGGTGTGGACAACAAAACATCCGCCGCCACGGTGGATGCGCAGGAGGGCATGCTGCGGCAGGGCGTTGCACAGGTGAACGCGCTGGCCGAGGCATACCCCGACCTGAAGAGCAACACCGTTTACCTGAAAACGATGGACGACGTGAAAAACTACGAGGACAATGTGCGCATGAGCCGCATGGTGTACAATGATACCGTGACCAAGTACAACCGGCTGGTGCGCGCACTGCCCGGTTCGCTCTTGGCCGGCGGCCTGGGCTTTGGTGTGCGGGATTACCTGCAGGACGACCCGGCAAAGGCTTCGATGCCCACGATGACACGGTGACGCATTTATGAAACTGGCAACCCTGAAGACCCGAGTGAAGACCCGGGCGGGCAAGGCCGGCGCTGTTTTTGCGGCGGCCTCCCTGCTGTTTGTGCTGGCCATGTGGGCGCTGCCCCTCACGGCCCACGCGGCCGATACAGAGATCTACGATATCGACGTGACGGCGTCCCTGCACGAGGACGGCTCGGCCAGCATGACCGAGGTGTGGGACGTGAACTGCATCGGGGACATGACCGAGTGGTACATCACCAAACAGCCGCGCGATTATGTGATCACAAACCTGTCGGTGACCGATGAGACCGGCAAGACCTATGAGACGGTGGACGACTGGGACATCAACGGGTCGATAGAGGAGAAGGCCGGCAAATGCGGCATTCTGGAAACCAGCGATGGGTACGAGCTTTGCTGGGGCATCGGCAGCTTTGGCAAACACACCTTCACCGTTACCTATGAGATGACCAACCTGGTGAGGAGCCTGGACGACGCCGACGCCGTGAACTACATGTTCATCACAGACGAACGCGACGTTTCGGCGGAGCATGCAAAGGTGACCGTGCGCCGGGACGGTGTGGAGTTCACGAAGGACAACACCGGCGTGTGGGCGTTTGGCAGCGAGGGAATGCCCTACGGCGTTGAGGACGGCGTGGTGGTGTGCGAAGCCACCGATGGGCTGGCCAGCAACGCGCGTATCTCGCTGCTCCTGGAGTTTGACAAGGGGATGTTTGCACCTGCATCGGCAGTGGACATGACCTTTGGCGACGCGCTGGAAGAGGCCAAGCGAGGCAGCAACTTCGGCAGCGACTACAACGGCGATGGCGGCGGATATACCAATGCTATCGAGAGATTTATGGATTCAAGCGGCCCGTATATCATTTTTGCCATCATCATATTTGTACTTTTCTTCACGCGCCGCGCCACCAAGGGCGGCGGGGCCGGCGCCATGGGACAGATGAAGAAGGAGTACAGGGATGTGTCCTATTCGCGCGAGTTTCCCTATGGCGGCAGCCTGCCCGCCACCTACACCCGGCTGCAGCAGCTGCACCAGCTGCCAAACGAGGGAACGGTCATCGGCGCCTATCTGCTGCGGTGGATCCGCTCGCATCAGGTGGATCTCGTCACCGCGCAGGGCGGCTTTTTCGGCAACAAGGAGGAGACGGCCATCCGCCTGTACGACGCGCGCGACACGATGGATACGAACGAGCGTGAGTTGTACAACATGCTGGTGAAGGCCGCCGGGCAGGACTGGGTGCTGCAGAACAAGGAGTTTGAGCGGTGGGCCAAGAACAACTACGCCACCGTGCAGGGCTGGTTGGAGCGCTACCGCAACACGGGTAGCGACGAGCTGCGCCGGCAGGGCGCCATCGAGGATACCCAGAAAAGCCGGTTCGGCATCCCCTACACTGTGAGCCAGGTGTCTCCCCTGGGCGACCAGATGACCATCGGGATGCTGGGGTTCAAGAAGTACCTCAAGGATTTCACCATCATCAACGAGCGGCAGGCCCGCGAGGTGCAGCTGTGGGACGAGTACCTTGTGTTTGCGCAGGTGTTCGGCATGGCGGACGAGGTGGCCGCGCAGTTCAAGCAGCTGTACCCGGATTATTTTGTCAAGATGGCGCAGGATCTGGGCATGCGGCCGGATGTGTTCGATATCATCATCCTCACGAACATTGCCAACAGCTACGGCCGTGCGGCGTATGATGGCTACCGCGCCGGCTACAACGCCCATGTTTCGCGCGATTCGGGCGGCGGCGGCTTCTCGTCGGGCGGCGGCGGGTTCACCTCTTTCGGCGGTGGCGGCGGCGGCGCCGGTGGGAGATGAAAGTTGCCGCTGGCGCCAACTAAGACTCCCTTGCCGGGGCTGAATGATTGACAGGCTTACAGAAAGGTTGTAGGAACGTGGTGCTTCGCAACAAGATCATCGACTTTGGCATCCGGCTGGCCGTGTTTGGCGGTGTGCTGGTGGCCTACATACTGGGAGCGGACATCGGCGGGCTTGTGCAGGCCACCTTTATTGGGGGCGGCTCGCTGGTGGTGCTCGCGGTGTGGCTGTTGCTGGTTTTGTGGATGGTATTGCAGTTGCTGAACGGCCGCATGGCCGGCATGGCGGGCGACAAGCTCTTCAAACGCAACCACCGCCCGCCGCCCGCCGGTTACGATGCCGCCGCGCTGCGCGAGGAACGCCAGCGTATGGACGCAGGCGCGCTGAAGGTGCTGGCCGTATGGGGCGCTATCTTTGCCGTGCTTGCGCTGCTGTACTTCACCGGTGTGGTGGGGCGCAGCGAGGTGGTGCTGGTGACGCTGGCCTACTTTGTGGGCGACGGGTTCTGCATGCTGTTCTGGTGCCCCATGCAAACGGTGCTGATGAAGAACCGATGCTGCGTCAACTGCCGCATCTACGGCTGGGCCTATTTTCTGGTGTGCGGGCCGCTTTTGCTGGTGCCGGGCGTGGCCAGCTACACGCTGGTGGCCTTTTCGGCCGTCTTGTTCGTGCGGTGGGAGTTTGTGTACCGTGCGCATCCCGAGCGCTTCTGGGAAGGCTCCAACACCGCCCTGCACTGTTCCGGGTGCAGCGAGCGCACCTGCGGCGTCAAGCGCACAGTGGCCGACGCGCTGAGCCCACGCCGCCAGGTGCGCGGCGAGACGAAATAATACCGAATTGTAATCCACTCTTCACATTTTGTATGCTATACTCTATCTTGGCAAATAGCGGGGATTTCTTTCGATGCCCCGAGACACGGCAGAGGAACCGATTGAACCAAAGGGGGAGCCCATTTGAACACGAACCAACCAGGCGGCGAAGGCTACGAGCGCCCGCCGGTGAATGAGAGCCGCAGGGGGCCGCTGGCCGGCGGCGCAAAAAATCCTGCGGCCCAGGCGGGGCATCGGCGGGCCAATCCCGCCGCGCGCTCGGCCCGCAAAACGGCGCCGGGCAATGACGCGACACGCATCGTGCAACCTGCCGCCGCCAATGGCGGCGGTGGAAAAGGCAGGAAGAAGAAAAAGCACGGAAAAGTGCGCCCCAGCACGGTGTTTGTCACCGTGCTGCTCAACCTGCTTAAAGCCATACTGGTGGTGGTTTGTATCTTTGCCATCGGTGTCAGTGTTGCGGCGGTGCAGGTGGTGGACTATGTCGTCACCGAAACGTCGGACGACGACAACAAGCTGGATCTTGAGAACATCAAGTTGAACGAGACCAGTTTCATCATGGCATACAATCCCAACAACCCCAATGCCAGGGAAGAACGTGATTACGTTGAATACCAGGAACTCATCGGCCCCGAAAACCGGGTGTGGGTGGAGCTGCACGAGATACCGGACAACCTGATCAACGCAGTGGTGGCCACCGAGGACCGCGCGTTCGAGGAGCATCACGGCGTCAACATCCAGCGCACCGTCTACGCGCTTGCCAACGAGCTGTTCGGTTTCGAGGACAAGTCCTTTGGCGCATCCACCATCGAGCAGCAGTTGGTGAAGAACATCACAGACGACGATGTGGTGGCCAGCGAGGAAGAGGGCAAGTCGGCCGGGTACAAGCGCAAGATGCGTGAGATCTTCCGTGCTTGGGGGCTGGACAACCAGTATTCCAAGGATATGATCATGGAAGCGTATATGAACACGATGAGCCTTTCGGAGCGCATCGCCGGCGTGCAGGCCGCCGCCAACGAGTACTTCGACAAGGACGTGGAGGAACTCACGCTGTCCGAGTGCGCCACAATCGCGGGCATCACCCGGGCGCCCACCTACTACAGCCCGTACCAGAACCCCAAAAACTGCTTGAAGCGCCGCAACGACGTGTTGTATTTTATGGAAGAATGCGGCTTCATAACGAAGAAGGAATTCAACAAGGCGGTGGACGAGCCTCTGGGCGTGACCAAACGCACCACCAAGGAGAACAGCAACGAATCGCGCGTCATCTTCAATTATTTTTCCGACACCGTGTTCAATGCGGTGGTGGACGACCTGATGGAGCAGAAGGGCTGGAGCCGCGAAAAAGCCGTGGAGGAGATGTACACAGGCGGCTACCGCATCTATGCCACCGTGGAGCCGGAGATGCAACAGGCGCTGGAAAACATCTTCCTGCACGGCTATGAGGAGGGCGGCTTCTTCCTGGACCCGAACCGCTTCCCCGGCTACCAGGAGATGATGACCGCCTATGCGCGGGTGGAGAACGAGGACGGTTCGGTGACGCCCGGCGACCCGGTGCTGCCCCAGTGTTCGGCCGCCGTCATCAACTACGACGGCGAGCTGGTGGGCGTTATCGGCGGTATTGGCGAAAAGACGGTGAGCCTGGGCCTGAACCGCGCCGTGGGCACCGTGAAGTACAAAAAAGACGGCACCCCTTACGTGGAGGGCACCGTGCGTCAGACGGGCTCCACCATGAAGATGGTGGCCGACTACCCCGTGGCACTCGACCAGGGCGTTATCAACTATTCCACCGGCATGTTCGACGGCCCTGTGTTGGCCGTGAACAATCCGGGCGGGGCGGCCGACTGGCCGATGAACTACGGCGGCACGCCCGGCCGCATGAACAATATCCCCATCGCCGCGGCCATACAGGAATCCACCAATACGGTGGCGGTGCGCGTGGGGGAGATCATCGGCTCGGAGGCGATGTACGAGTTTGCCACCGAGACGCTGCAGGTGTCCAGCCTGGTATACCCCGACGACGTGGCGCCGGCGCCCATGGTGCTGGGGGCGCTCACGCGCGGCATGTCGGCGTATGAGCTGGCCGGCTGCTACCAGATGTACGGCGGCAACGACAGCTACGGCGTGTTCAACAGCCTGCATTGCTACACCCGCGTGGAGGACGCCAAGGGCAACCTGATCATCGAACCCGAGATCACCACTGTGCAGGCCATCGACCCACAGACCGGCTATGTGGGCAACAAGCTGCTGCAGAATGTGGTGTACGGCGGTGTGCCGGGCATCTACAATACCGGCCACGACCTGGCCCCCTACAGCCCGGCGGCTGACCCCGAGGGCCGCGTGATGCCCGCCGCGGGCAAAACGGGCACCACCAGCGACGACAACGACCGCTGGTTCGTGGGCCTTACGCCCTACTATGTGATGGCCGGCTGGTGGGGGTACGACGCGAACGACAACGTCAACCAGTGGAGCCAGCCCCACACACTGGCCCCGTGGAACCCGAACTACTACCCCCATGTGCCGGGCAATGTGTTCAAAACGGTGATGGAGCAGGTACAGGCGGACATGCCGTACAAGGACTTCCCCGATGTGCCCGAGGGTGTGCAGGCGCTGTGGTACTGCACCAACAGCGGCGCCCTTGCCAGCGCGGGCTGCCCCTCTGCACTGGGGTACTACACCACCGCCAATGTTCCCGACTACTGCCCCGGCCACGTGGTCAAGGGCGCGGATAGGGACGGAGAGGGAGAAGAGGGCGAAGGCGGCGAGGCCGCGGAAGGCGGCGAGGCCCCCGCGGAGGAAGGCTGAACGGAAAACGCACAGTTTATGTGAATTGTGAAAACGGTGTGCCGCATGCAAAATGCGGTGCGCCGTTTTTTTACGCAGATGGCTGTATGGATGGGGAAAAATCGCGCGGTATGCCGGTTTGTTATTAGTTTTTTCATAAATTTGTACTATACTATATTTTTGCCGACGCTCCGCCGGCACACCCCATTCCGCAACCGAAGGAGATGCCCTGCATGCCCCTGAGCCGCCACAGCAAAATCAAGGATGTATGGAAACATCCCGTCGGCCACGACGTGATGCAACAGTACCTGCGCCAGAGCGGGCACAGCGAGCGCTGGCCCGAGCGTCCTCCCATCGCCTATGCCCCGCTGTCCATCCTGGACCGTATGGCGGGCAAGGAGTTCGTGGACATGCTGCTGGACATGGCGGCCGCCTGCCCCGACAGCCTGTGCGGTGACGACGCAGCACAGCCGGCCTGGTGGAAGGAAGCTGTGGTGTACCAGGTGTTCCCGCCCAGTTTTATGGACGCGGACCACGACGGCGTGGGGGACCTGGCCGGCATTTTGCAACGGCTGCCCTACATCCAAAGCCTGGGCGCCGACACGGTGTGGCTGCACAGCCTGCTGGCGGCCGACGGTGAGGGCGGCATCGTGGACCATCTGCGCGTGAACCCGGAGTTTGGCAGCAACGAAGAGCTGGAACGGTTGGTGGCCGCAGCCCACGAACGTGGCCTGCGGGTGGTCATTGGGCTGGATATAGCAGCCACCTCGGCGGAGCACTACTGGTACCGCAGCGCCTTGCAGGGCGGGCCGGAGCGGGAGTATTACGTTTTTCGCGGCACCCACCGCGCCCTGCCCGAGCTGCCCCCCAACGGCTGGATGCGCGCCCCGGGCGAGCGGGCGTGGAAATGGCAGCCGGAGCTGGAGGCGTGGAACCTGCGCCTGCACGGGCGTGCAAAGGCGGACCTGGACTGGGACAATCCCGCCGTGCGCAAGGAGATGGCTGCCATACTGCGCTTCTGGCTGGAGATGGGCGTGGACGGGCTTTGTCTGGGCTCGGCAAATTTCATAAGCCGGCGCGACCTGGAAGAGGGCGGCGCCCTGGGCGACGGCCGGGGCGGATACGAGAAAGCGAGCTACGGGCCCAAGCTGCACCGCTACCTGCGGGAGCTGCGCCGCGATGCCGGCGCCGGTCAGGATACGCTGCTGCTGGGCGAGGTGAGGGGCGTGGGCACCGGCATTGCAAAGCTGCTCACTGCCGGCGGGCGCGGCCAGCTGGACATGGTGCTGGACCTGAGCCACCTGCGCATGCGGCCCTGCAAACGAAGCGACGAGATGGCGCTTTCGCTGTATGAACTGCGGCAATACTACCTGCATTGGATGGAGCAGTATGGCGAAGAGGGCTGGATGAGCCTGATGCTGGAAAACCCTGCCACGCCACGTCTTGTGAGCAGCGTGGGTGCCGGCCCTTTGTACAGGGCCATCCTGGCGAAGCAGCTGGGCATGTGGCTGCTCACCCTGCGGGGCACACCCATGCTGTACCAGGGAGAGGAGCTGGGCCTGCCCAACACGCGTTTTTCGTCGGCCGGCCAGCTGCGCGATGCTGCGGCGCTGTGCCTGTATGCCGAGCTGCGCGAAAATCAGGGCGAGCAGGGCGCGCTGCGCCGGGTGCTGTGCGTGACAGCCGACCATGCGCGGGTGCCCATACCTTGGGCCGCCGGCCGCGGGGCGGGCTTTACCGGCGCGGAGCCGTGGATGCGCCTGGCCGACGATGTGGACAGCGTGAACGCCGCGGTGCAGATGGAGGACCCGCGCTCGGTGTGGCAGTTCCACAGGCGGCTTATAGCGTTGCGGCGCGAGCACCCCTGTCTCGTATACGGCAGCTTTTTCCCCGTGTTTGTAAAAAACCGGAACATCTTCTGCTATTTCCGCATCCTGGGGGGCGAAAAATGGTATGTGGAGATGAACCTGACTGCGCGCCAGATCGCGCATCCGGCGCGTATTCTACCCAGCCAGAAGCTGGTTTTGTCCAACTACGACGCCCCCGCCCGCTCGCTGCGGCCGTTTGAGGCGAACCTGTACCGATGCTGAACGGGCGGCCGCCCATTCTTTTGCTCTGGTTGTCGCCTGGCAGGTGGCCTTGGCCAACGGCAGCCGCACGCTCTCAAACCGGCACAGGGCGCCGGTTTGCCGAGCCACTGCGGGAGGCAGAAGGGAGAAAACGAGATGCCCTATTGGGACAGGAGCGCGCTGCTGCTGGGTGAAGACGGTGTGCGGACGCTTTCTCAAAAACGGGTGGCGGTGTTCGGCCTGGGGGGCGTGGGCGGCCACGCCTGCGAAGCGCTGGCGCGGGCCGGTGTGGGCGCGCTCGACCTGTTTGACGCCGACCTGGTGGAGGAGACGAACCGCAACCGGCAGTTGGTGGCGCTCTGCTCCACCGAGGGCCAAGCCAAAACCGAGGTGATGGCAGGCCGGGTGGCGGATATCAACCCTGATTGCCATGTGCGTGCGCACACCCTGTTTTACGTGCCGGACAACGCGGAGGACTATCCGCTGCAGGCATACGACTATGTGGTGGACGCCGTGGACACCGTGGCCGCGAAGCTGGAGCTGGCCCGCCGCGCGCATGAGGCTGGGGTGCCGCTGGTGAGCTCGATGGGCGCGGGCAACCGCCTGCACCCTGAACGTTTTGAGGTGGCGGACATCTACGAAACGAGCGTCTGCCCGTTGGCGCGGGTGATGCGCCGGGAGCTGCGCAGGCTGGGCATCCCGGCGCTGCGCGTGGTGTACAGCACCGAGCCGCCGCTGAAAGCCGGGCAAAACACCGGGGGGGGCACGGCGTTTTTGGCCGGCGGCCCCGGTGAACAGCACGAGCGCAACGCCGTGGTGGGCAGTGTCAGCTTCGTGCCCGGAGCTGCGGGGCTGGTGCTGGCGGGCGAGGTGGTGCGCGGCCTGCTGGGGCTGTAAGGGCAAGGCAAAGGGATGCGGCCGAGAATGAAACCTGCGCAGCCGATGTTTTGGAGTGCTTCTCTGCGATGTTTTTTGTATGGATGGATGGCTTGCCGGCAGGAGCCTGTTTGCATGGACGCGATTTTGATGAGGCCGCCTCCCGGCTGAGGCGGCTTTTTTGTCCCGTTTTTATGATATACTGGATGTGGTTTTGTTATTGGTTTTGTAAATACGGCGGCAGAGGAGGAAGGGGCATGCTGCAACTGATACTGGGCCCGGCCGGGAGCGGCAAGACCGGCCGCCTGCTGGGTGAACTGAAGGCATGTGCGCTGGATGGCCGGGCGGCCATCCTTCTGGTACCCGAGCAGTTCTCCTCCTCGGCCGAGGCGATGGTGTACGAGGCTCTGGGCGATGCCGCCAGCGCCTTTGTGGAGGTGCTCAGCTTCCGCACGCTGGCCGGGCGCATCCTGGAAGCGTGCGGCGGCGCGGCCCAGCCTGTGATGACCGACGCGGCGCGCGCAGTGTTCGTGCGGCGGGCGCTGGATGCGCTGGGTGAAGGATTGCGCACCTTTGTGCGCCACAAGCGGGACGCGGCCTTTTGCAGCCTGTGTGCCAGCGCCATCCACGAGCTGAAGACGGCCGGCGCCACGGCGGCCGACCTGCGCGCCGTGGGCGCCGCCGAAGGCGACGGCAAGCTGATGGAGCTGGCCGACATCTTTGAGGCATATGAGGCGGGCATAGAGGGCGCGGCCATGGATCCCGCAGATCGCCTCACGCTGGCGGCCGGCCGGGCGGACAGCGACTACTTCGAAGGTAAAAGCTTTTTTATCGATAATTTTGACGGGTTTACCGGGTCGGAATACCTGTTGCTGGGGCCGGTGTTGCAGCATTGTGACACCGTATATGCGGCGCTGTGCTGCGATGGCCTGGCCGAGACCGACGGGGGGCTGGGCCTGTTTTCACCCGTGCGCAGGACAGCGCAGCGCCTGTTGGACGCCGCGCGCAAGGCGGGTTGCAGAGCGGCCGCGCCGGTCGTGCTGCACGGGAGGGGCACAGAGTGCGGCGGATCGGACAAAGATTTGGCCGCCGACCGGCCTGCCGGCCTGTCGGCCTTGGCCGGCCTGCTGGCCGGGAACGAGGCGCAGGACGAAAACCAAGGGCTGCATCTCACCGAGACGTCCGACGAATGGGAAGAGGTGCGTCTGGCGGCGGCGCAGATGCGGCGGCTGGCGCTGGAAGGGGTGCCGTACGCGCGTATGGCGTTCGTCTGCCGCGACATGGTTCCCTATGAGGGACCGGTGCGTCGGCTGTTCGAATTGTTCGAAATACCGCTATTTGTGGATGCTCCCGACACCATCGAATACACGGCGCCCGTCGCCTTTGCGCGCGCGGCCCTGGCGCTCTTGCGGCAGGGGCTGTCCACGCAGCCGGTGCTGGACCTGCTCAAGACCGGGCTGTGCGGGTTCGATGTGGATGCCATCGCGGCGCTGGAAAACTACGCCTATACCTGGCGCCCCACAGCCGCCGACTGGCGCACGCCGTTCGAGAAAAACCCCGAAGGCCTGCTGGCCCAGCGCAGTGCGGAGGGTGACGCCCAATTGGCGCTAGCCGAAGGGCTGCGGGCGGCGTTGGTGCCACAGTTGCAGGCGTTCTTGGCGGCGGCGAAGGGCGTGCCTGCGGGGCGGCTCTCGCGCGAGATATATCTGTTGCTCGACCGGTTCGACGCGCCTGTGCACATCGAGGAGACAGCCGCCGCGCTGGAGAGGGAGGGCGACGTCCCCCGCGCCGGGCGCACCCGCCGCGCATGGGATCTCGCGATGGACCTGCTGGACCAGATGAGCCACCTGCTGGGCGGGGAGGTACTCTCGCCCGACGAGTACGACGCGCTGCTGCTTATTCTGGTGCGCGCCACCGATTTTGGCGAGGCGCCCCAAACGCTGGAGGCCGTCACCTTCACCACGGCCGACCGCATGCGTCTGGCCGCGCCCGGCCATGTGTTTGTGGCCGGCCTGTGCGAGGGTGTGTTCCCCATGCAGGTGGGGGCCAGCGGGCTGCTTACCCACGAGGACCGCGAGCGCCTGGTGCGCCACGGCGTGGAGATGCCGGGCAGTTTCGAAAACCGGGTGCTGCTGGAGGACATGTTCCTCTACCGGGCGTTCACCTCGGCTTCCCAGAGTTTGTATATGAGCTGGCCGCGCCGGCTGGCGGGGGTGGCGCGTGTGCGCTGCGCGGCGCTGGAACCGGTGGCGCAGGCGCTGGCTCCGCCGCCGTTGTGGCTGCCGGCGGAACTCCTCTCGCCCACGCCGGGCGCGGCGTTCGACAGGCTGTGCGAGGTGTACCGCGGGAACACGCCCGAAGCAGCCGCCCTGTGGCGGGCGCTGGAGGGCGTGGAGGATACGGCCACAGCGGACAGGGACGCCCCGGAGGACGCGTTCGTGCCGGGGGCGCGGGCGCTGGAGATGATACGCCTGGTGGACAACACCGGGCAGTTCGCCGTGCGCGACAGGGCGATGATGAACCGCATGCTGGGCGACACGATGACCCTGAGCCCCACCCGGGCGGAGTTGTATTATTCCTGCCGTTTCGCATACTACCTGGAGCGGGTGCTGGGCGTGCGGCCGCGGCGCAGGGCGGAGGTGTCCCCGCTGGAGAGCGGTACCTTTGTGCACACAGTGCTGGAGGGGGTGCTGCGCGAGGCGGGAGACGCGTTCGCCACGCTGCCGGACGCGGAACTGGACGCCTTATGCACCAAGCACGCGCGGGCATTCGCCGACGCGTTTTTGCCCGAACTGGACCGCCGCACACGCCGGCTGCTCGAACGGGTGGAGGATGCCACGGCCAAGTTGGTGCGCTATCTGCGCGACGGCGCGGCGCAGAGCGAGTTTTCCATCGACGCGCTGGAACTGCCCATCGCGGACGTACCCGGCGGGGTGCCGCCGCTGGAGGTGCGTCTGGCGGATGGACGGCGCGTGCGCGCGACCGGCAAGGTGGACCGGGTGGACGTGCTGCGCCGGGACGGGCGCACCTACCTGTGCATCATCGACTACAAGACGGGCAGCAAGACGTTGGACCTGGCCGATATCTACTGCGGGCTGAGCATGCAGATGATGGTGTACATGGACACGCTGTGCAAGAACGCGTCCGAGCGCTACCCGGATGCGGTGCCGGCCGCCATGCTGTACCTGGGCAGCGACCCTGCCCCCGAAAGCGGCAGACGCGAGGGGACGGATGAGACGCCGCTCTATCGCATGAACGGCCTGCTTTTGGAAGATCTGCCCGCCCTGCGCGCGCTGGAGCCGGACGGCGCGGGGTTGTTCATCCCGGTGAAATATAACCGCGACGGGTCCCCCCGCAAGGGGGCGAAGCTGGCCTCCTTTGCCAAGATGGGGCAGATCACCGCGCGTGTGGAGGAGTTGCTTGCCGCCATGGCCGAGGGCGTGTGGAACGGGGCGTTTGAAGCCCGCCCGCAGGTGACGGGCAGCCGCCACCCCTGCGAATGGTGCGCCTACCGAGGCGTCTGCCGCCACGAGGACGGCCGAAATGAGCTGCGGGTGGACCCGAAGATGGCTGTTTTCGAGGACGAGATTGCGATGGGGGATGCGACGGAACCTGGAGGTGGCGCGGATGGCTGAGCGAGCCTGGACAAAAGCGCAGAAGGCCGCCATCGAAGACGAGGGCGGCTCCCTGCTGGTGAGCGCGGCCGCCGGCAGCGGCAAGACCGCCGTACTGGTGGAGCGCGCGGTGCGCATGGTGACGCGGGAAACCGCCCCCCTGCCGGCCGACAAGCTGCTCATCCTCACCTTTACAAACGCCGCGGCTGACGAACTGCGCGGGCGCATCGGCGCGCGCATCGAGCAGGAGCTGCGCGCCCGCCCGCACGACACCGCCCTGCGCCGGCAGCGCATGCTGCTGCGCCGGGCGTTCATCGGCACCATCGATGCGTTCTGCATGCAGCTGGTGCGCGAGCACTTCGCCCAGCTGGGCGTGGCGCCCGACGTGGTGGTGGGCGACGCGGCGCTGCTTGGGCAGTTGTCGGACCTGGCGCTGGCCGAAGTGATGGAAGAGATGAGCGAGGATGAAAATTTCGCGCGCTTCACAGCGCTATATGGCCGCGCGCGCAGTGACGACGAGGCCGCACGGGTGGTGCTGGAACTGTACGGCTACACCCGCACGCTGCCCCGCCCACAGGCGGTGCTGGACGGGTTTGTGCAGATGTATGAGGAGACCCGCCCACTGGCCCAAACGGCCTGGGGCGAAGGCCTTTTGCGCCATGCCGGCCGGGCGCTGGCCGCAGCGGGAGAACTGCTGGGCAGCGCGCTGCAAACAGTGCGCGAAGAGCCGGAACTGGCGCCCTATGAAGACGCCCTCTGCACTGCCCTGGGCGACATTGAAGCCATGCGGGCCGCCGTGGCCGCGGGCAACTGGGACGCCGCCTGTGCCCGGGTGCAGGGGTATGCCTTCCCGGCGTTCAAGCCGGTGCGCGGCTGCCAGGGCCCGGCCAAGGAGCGGGTGATCACCCTGCGTGACGAGGCGAAGAAGATCCTGGCCGACCTTGCGGCCAACTGCTTTGTGTGCAGCGAGGCCCAGTTCGAGCAGGACCGGGCCGCGGCGCTGCCGCTCATCCGCGCAATGGTGGCCGCGGTGCGGCTGTATGAGCGGCTTTTCGACGAGGGCAAGCAGCGGGAGAAGATACTGGATTTCTCGGATTTTGAACAGATGGCCCTGCGGCTGCTGCGCGGCGAAGACGGCGCTCCCACACCGGTGGCACAGCGGGTGGCCGCCCGTTACGGCGCCGTGATGGTGGACGAATACCAGGATACGAACGAGCTGCAGAGCGCACTGTACGAATGCTTGGGCAACGAGGCGGGCAGCAACCTGTTTTATGTGGGCGACGTGAAACAGAGCATCTACCGCTTCCGCAAGGCGAACCCCGGTATCTTTCTGGACAAGATGGGTGTCTGGGCCCCGTTTGAGAGTGGCGAGCGCCCGGCCGTGCTGCGGCTGGGGCACAACTTCCGCAGCAGCGAAGCGGTGATTGGCGGGGTGAACTACCTGTTCGGCCAACTGATGAGCGAGCAGTTGGGCGAGGTGGCCTACGGGGAGCAGGAGCGGCTGATCTCCGGCGGGAGCAGCAGCAGCGCCTGTGGCGAAACTGCCGCCGCCGAGGTGTGCGTGGTGCGGGATGAAAACGCATCCGACGCGGCCTGGGTGGCGCGGCGTATCCGGCAGATGGTGCGTGACGGTGCGCGCGTGCGCGACGGGGAGGGTACGCGCCCATGCGGCTATGGGGATTTTTGCATCCTGTTGCGCGCCCGCACCCGCATGGCGGACTATGTGCAGGCGCTGGAAGAACGGGGCGTGCCGGTGGTGAGCGACCTTGCCGAGGAGCTGTTGCAGACGCCGGAGGTTCTGCCGTTGCGCGCGGTCATTGCGGCCATAGACAACCCCGGCGACGACGTGCAGCTGGCAGCCGCCCTGCTGGGGCCGCTGTTCCGCTTCACGCTGGATGAGGTGACCGCCCTGCGCGAGGCGACGCCACGGGGCGGGTTGTGGGGCGCCTTGCTGCGGAGCGGCGGCGTGCGCGTGCAGGGCTTTGTGAGGCGCATGGGGCACTACCGGGCGCTGGCAACACAGATGTCCGCCGGGCGGCTGTGCGAGACGCTGGTGGAGGAGACGGGGTACCTCTCTGCCGTGGCCGCCATGGAGGGCGGCGCCCAGCGGCGGGAGAACCTCCTGCGCTTCATCGGCTGGGCAAAAGAGGTGAGCGCCAGTGGCCGGGGCACGCTGCAAAGCTTCGTGCGCCTGATGGATGGCGGCCGTGTGCCCGACGCGCCCGGCTTTAAAGGGGTGGCAGGGCACGTGAGCCTGCTCAGCGTACACAAGAGCAAGGGGTTGGAATTCCCGATTGTATTTTTGGCAGACGCGGGCCGGCAGTTCTTCATGGGGGACCTTGCCAGCCGGGTGTTGGTGCACAGCCGGCTGGGCGTGGGCCTTTGGCTGCGCAGCGGGGAATATGCCAAGGCCGGCTACGAAGGGGGCACGCTGTATCCCACGCTGCCGCTGCTGGCCATCAAGCGGGCCCACCTGGACGAGGCGCTGAGCGAAGAGATGCGAGTACTGTACGTGGCGCTCACCCGGGCGAAGGACAGGGTGGTCGTGAGCTGTGGGCACCGTGACCCGGAGGGGTTGCTTGTTGGCATGGCGGCCACACAGGCCCGCCCGCCCGAAGGGGAGACGGCCGGTTTTCTGCTGGCGCGTGCACGCAGCATGGCCGGTTGGGTGCTTGCGGCGGCGTTGCGTCACCCCGATGCGGTCGATTGCCTGCGGCAGGCGGGGGTGGAGACTGCCGTTCCACCCTGCGAGACGGACTGCCGCTTGGGCGTGGCCATCTGCGAGAACAACGAAACGGAGCAATCGAGTGGTGAAGCCGCGGCATTCGCGCTCACGGCGGAGCCCGAGCCGGCCTTTGTTCACGCGCTGACGGACGGGTTTGCGCGGCAGCCGGCGCGGCTGTCGCTGGCCGGCCTGCCCGCCAAGGTGAGCGTTTCTCAGCTGGCCAAAGCTGAGACGCCCGGCGTGCGCAAGCGGCCTTCCTTTATGTACAGGAGCGGTCTCACCGCCGCCGAGCGCGGCACTGCCATGCACGCCTTTTTGCAGCATGCGGACTATGCCTGCGCCGCCTCCGGGCTGGAGGAGGAGATCGGGCGGCTGGCCGAGGCGGGCGTCCTCTCCGCCGAGGCGGCCAAGGCGCTCGACCGTCGGGGCATCGGCGCGTTTCTCGCGTCTCCCCTGGCCCGGCGCATGACAGAGGCGTCCTGCATCCTGCGGGAGTACGATTTCATCACGGCCATCGAAGCCGGGATGCTTGACAAGGGCCTTGCGGTTGGCCTTGCGGGCGAGCGGGTGCTGGTGCAGGGTATCGTGGACGCAGTGCTGCTGGGCGGTGGCCGCGCCGAGATCGTGGACTACAAAACCGACCGGGGCAAGACGCCCGGACAGCTGGCGGACGCCTACCAAGGGCAGCTGGCGCTGTACCGCCAGGCGGTGCAGAAGCGGCTGTGCCTGCCGGTGGACAAGCTGACCATCTGGTCGTTCGAGCTGGCGCAGGAGGTGGATATCCCCTTGCAAGGCGCTGCGGAGTAGAAACGGTGATGAGGTTGGAACGTTTCCCGCAAAATGCAAAGCCCGGCCTTTC
>JAVBQQ010000042.1:0-20837 GCA_031548875.1 Oscillospiraceae bacterium | reverse complement strand
GCGGAGATGCGCCCCCGCTTGAAGGGCTACGAGGGAAGGGTGTACACCGTTGACGCGCGCAGTATATCGGAAGAACACCTGGGCGGTTACTTCCCAAACACCCCCATGCTGGCCGCTATCGTACGGGTGAGCGGGGTGCTGGAGCCGGAGCGGTTTGTAGCGGACATGCAGGAGTCCCTGCGGCACAAGTTTGCCACAAAGCCGCAGGTGGTGGAAGGCAATTTGAACTGCCTGAGCGCAGCCATGGAAGGGGTGAGGGCCGAATGACAACCAAGGGCAGAGAGATAAACGAACAGACCCCGTGGCAGGAGATCACCCCGGGGGGCGAAGTATACGAGGGCGGCACCAGCAGGGCGGTGAAGACCGGCGAGTGGCGCTCGGACGTCGTGATCTGGGAAGTGGAAAAGTGCAAGCAGTGCCTGCTGTGCGCGCCCTACTGCCCCGATTCCTCCATCCCCGTACAGGACGGCAAGCGGGGCGAATTCGACCTGGACCACTGCAAGGGGTGCGGTATCTGTTGGAAGGTGTGCCCCTTTGGGGCCATCCAGTTTGTGAAGGAAGGTGGAGTGTGAAAGCTTTGCTTTCAACTCCCGAATTATGCTTGCTGGCCCATGAACGGCGGCCTAACAAGCACATTTCCCCATAAGGAAAGAAGGTCGATTATAAATGAGCATCCGAGAGCGCCTTTCGGGCAACGAGGCCGTGGCGCACGCCATGCGGCAGATAAACCCCGGTGTGTTCGCCGCGTTTCCCATCACTCCCTCCACCGAGATACCGCAGTATTTTGCCCAATACGTGGCCGACTGCGAGGTGGACACCGAGTATATCACCGTGGAGAGCGAGCATTCGTCCATGTCCACCTGCATCGGTGCGCAGGCGGCCGGCGCCCGCGCGGTGACGGCGACGTCGTCATGCGGCATGGCGCTGATGTACGAGATGCTGTATGTGGCGGCGTCGGCGCGGCTGCCCATCACGCTGGCCTGCGTGAACCGCACGCTGACCGGCCCCATCAACATCAACAATGACCACTCCGACTCGATGGGTGCGCGGGACTCGGGCTGGATACAGATCTACGCCGAGAACAACCAGGAGGTGTACGACAACTACCTGCAGGCCATGCGCATTGCCGAGACGCCTGACGTGCGCCTGCCCGTCATGATCTGTCAGGACGGGTTCATCACCTCCCACGCGGTGGAGAACATCCTCTTGGAGGAGGACGAAGCCGTGAAGGCCTTTGTGGGCGAGTATGCGCCCGAGCACTTCCTGCTGAAAGAGGACAGCACGTTGGCCGTGGGCCCGTACGACACCTGCCCCTACTGCATGGAGCACAAGGTGCAGCAGGCCAACGCCATGAAAAACGCAAGCAAGGCGATTTTGGACGTGGCGGCCGATTTTGAAAAGACGTTTGGCCGGAAATATGGTTTTTTTGAGGAATACCGCATGGAGGACGCGGAGGTGGCGCTGGTGCTCATCGGCTCCACGGCCGGTACGGCCAAGGCATGCATCGAGCGGCTGCGTGCCGAGGGCGTGAAGGCGGGGCTTGTGAAGATCCGGGTGTTCCGCCCCTTCCCGGCCAAGGAGTTGGCCGCCGCCCTTTCCCACGTGAAGGCCGTGGCCGTGATGGACAAGAGCGAGGGCAATTCCGCCTGCGGCGGGCCGCTGTACGCCGAAACGCTGGCCGCCTGCTACGACCTGCCGCAGCGCCCAAAGATGGTGAACGTGGTGTACGGCCTGGCTGGGCGCGACTGCGAGGTGGAGGACATCGAACGGGTGTGCCGCCACCTGATGCGCATCGTCGAGAGCGGCGAGGTGGGCGAAAAATACCTGCACATGGGCGCGCGCAGCAATGCGCAGGAGGTGTTGTAATGGCATATAATCACAAAACAGAGCTGAGCAAGCCGGAGCGTTTTGCGCCCGGGCATCGGCTGTGCGCCGGATGCGGGGCGGGCATCGTCTGCCGCGCCATGACCCGTGCTCTGGACGAGGGGGACAGGGCGGTCGTCTGCAACGCCACCGGCTGCCTGGAGGTGTCCTCCTTCCTGTACCCGTACACGGCCTGGGAGGACTCGTACATCCACTCCGCCTTTGAAAATGCCGCCGCCACCTGCGGCGGTGTGGAGGCCGCCTACCGGGTGCTCAAACGGCAGGGGAAGATCGACGAGACATACAAGTTCCTCACCATCGGGGGCGACGGCGGCACCTACGACATCGGTTTCCAGTCGCTTTCGGGCGCGATGGAGCGCGGGCACGACATGGTGTACTTCTGCTACGACAACGAGGCGTACATGAACACCGGCATCCAGCGCTCCTCGTCCACGCCGCAGTTTGCCAACGCCACCACCAGCCCCATTGGTGCGGCGTCCAACGGCAAGCCCCAGAGCAAGAAGGACATCACGGCCATCATGGCCGCACACAACATCCCCTATGTGGCGCAGACCACCTTCCTGGGTAACTTCAAGGATTTCCACGAGAAGGCCCACCGGGCCATCTACACGCCGGGGGCGGCCTTTGTGAACGTGCTGGCCCCCTGCCCGCGCGGCTGGCAGTACCCGGCCGAGTTGCTGCCCGAGCTGTGCCGCCTGGCTGTGGAGACCTGCGTGTTTCCGCTGTATGAGGTGATCGAAGGCCGGTGGAGGCTGAGCTACGAGCCCAAGAACAAGCTGTCTGTCGCCGATTTCATGAAGCTGCAGGGGCGCTTCAAGCACTGTTTTGCGCCCGGCAACGAGTGGACGCTGGAGGCTGCCCAGCAGTATGTGGACGAGCGCTGGGAGGCGCTGCTGGCTCGCTGCGGGTGAAGAATGCCGGCGGGATAAGAGAAAAACTGTGTGAGACGAGACAACCGGGGCGACAGATGTCGCCCCGGTTTTTGCGGTTGCCTGTTCATGCGAAAAAGGTTGCCTGCAGCACCTGCGCGTGTTAGACGCTTGCAGCTGATGCGTGCTGCACCTCCACCACACTGTGGGTGCCAATGTCCACCGGAGGGCCCGGCGCGATGGGCACCGGCTGGGAAAAGAGGGGGCCGTCGTATACGAAGGTGTGGTATTCGCCGTTCTCGCCGCACAGGTCGGCTCCGGTGCTGCGGATGAGCGCGAGCGTTTCCGCATCCAGTGTGCGGCCCAACAGGGGCAGGTACTCGTTCTGCACGCACTTGATGACGGCCTTGAAGCCCTCGTCGACGCAGGCGCGTACGACCGCCTCCCGCTCCTGCTGCCAGAGCGGCATCTGGCAGGAAAGGCCCACGGACGCGCACCGCTGGCGGTTCCAGTCGAGGTGGTCCTGTATGTCGATATCGCCAAAGGCGCAGGCCTCGGCGCCCATCGCGCGGGCTTCGGCCAGTGCTTCCTCCAGACGCAGGTGGTAGTCTTCCCCGGTGCAGGCGCAGGCGAGCAGCGGGATACCCATGCTTTGGGCGACGGCTTCCATCAGCGGGCGGGGCACGCCGTGGAACCACGAGCGGCCGGCCTCTGCGTTGAAGGTGGTGATGAGGCAGACAGGGGTGTGGCCCTGCTGCACCAGACGCCACAGGGCGAGAGCGCTGTCCTTGCCAAAACTGTACGACATTGCGAAATGCATGGGATGCTCCTGTGAGAAGGGTATTTGCAGTAACGTGCGCGCATCGCATCACGGGGCGCGCGGCTGGCCGGTTGTACTATACCACAGGGCCGGTGGTTTTGGCAACCTGCTGTTCCTGGGTGGTCGGGGATGGGAACAGGCGTAAAAAGAGTTTTTCGATGCCATAGATAAACAGGATGATGGTGGAAATCATGACAACACCTCCCGGTGCATCCCTGCAAAAAATGTGTGCAAAAAAAGGCGCCACGGGCCCCGCAAGGGCTCCTGCGGCGCCGCCGGATGCTTTCCGGACAGATTAAAAACAGGGGCTCTTGTGTACTAACAGAGCTTGCTATTCTTCGCCTTCATCGGGAGGCTGTGGAGAGGTGTCCTCGCCCGCGTGGTATGCGCACGGGTCCTCCCCCGGACGCCGGCCGAAGGGGTCGGGCCCGCGGCCACACTCATAGCCGCCGTGCTCACCCGAGAAACGGTTTTCCCCAGGAGAGCCCTCCTGCGCGGGGCCGCGGGGACCGCCGCCATAGGCGCCAAAGCCGAAGAACGCCGCGCCCTGCCGCGCCCGTCCGTGGCCGCCGTGCCCGCCGCGCATGGACATCAGCCGGTCGAACATCTCGTCGCCCATGCGGGAACGGGCGGCGGCCATCCAGTCCCCGAACACCTCGTCGTCCGCTTCCAGGCCGAGTTTTGACTCCAGCGCGGCGATGACGCGGTCGAGATAGTCGGCAAAAGCCGCCTGTTCGTCCTCGCTCAGGCAGCTGAAGAGGGCGGAGTAATCGTCGTCCTCCTGCTGCTCCGCCCGGCCTTTTTCGGTGAGGCGCACCATCATTACGCGTCGGTCGGCCTCTGAGGGGGTGCGGGTGACATAGCCGCCCTTTTCCAGCTTGTTCAAAAGCTCATTTAATGATTGTTGGCGGATGCCCAGCAGGTAGGACATGTCTTTGGTGCTGATCTCCGGCTGCATCTTCAGCAGTGCGAGAACCCGGCCCTGGCCGCGGGTAGGGTCAGCCAGGGGGCCGTTCTGCATGCGGCCGTGCAGCTGGCTGCGGTGCAGCAGCCACTGCAGGCGGGTCATCTTCTTGTACAGTTGTATATTGACGTTTTCCATGGGGAATCTCCTTTTCGTGGTAGGAAAATTTACTACAGGTACCTTCTACAATTCGAATTATACAGGTACCGGTAGAAGATGTCAAGCATTTTTTTAAGGCACCTGGATGAAAAGACAATATACACACAAATACGCATTATATCACAATAAAATGACAAAAATACGGCAGAACGTCCGGCTTTTCAGCCGGACGTTCTGCCGTATGATGAGAGAAAAGGAAAGGATTGGAGATTGGGAAACAGATGTTAGATCTCTTCGAGGTCGTAGTCGTAGAAGTCGTCCAGATCGGCCTGGTCTTCGTTGCCGCCCGAGAAGTTTTTGAGGATGTTGGTGGCCATGCGGGCGCCGGCGCTGATCCAGGACATGATCTTGTCCCAGTAAGTGAGCACCAGGAAGGCGGCCACGCCCAGAACGGCGAGGATGGCCGCCGCGATTGCCATGTTTTTGATGAACTGTACCATACAAATACCTCCGTGATTTGAATTTGTTGTATATGTGTTTACAAGTAAGCGAATGTGGGAGAAGGCAGCAGCGCCAGCCGGGAGAAGCCGATCATCAGCGCGTACATGCCTACAAGGCGGACGTTGGTGGTGGTGGTGGCGATCATGGCCTGCACCCGGTTTTCAGGCAAAAGCCCCGTTTTGGCGATCTGGCGGTACTCCACCGGGATGGTGAACAGCGCAAAGAGGGGCAGCATCCACGCGCCGCCAGGGAAGCGCAGAACGACCACGAGCCCGGCAAAAAGGGCGGCGATGGCGAAAAGGATGACGTGCAGCCTTTTGGCCCGCTCCCGCCCGATGCGCCCGGGCAGGGTGTGGCGGTCGGCGGCGGAGTCCTTTTCAATGTCACAGCTGTTGTTCGTGAGCATGATGAGCCCGATGGTGATGATGAGCGGGACGCTGTAGAGGGCGGCCTGCCAGGAGAGATGGCCGGTGAGCGCGTAATAGGTGGCGAAGGTGATGATGCCGCCCATGACGAACCCGGAGAAGAACTCGCCCGAAGGGGTGTACGAGATGGGCCAGGCGCCGTAAGAGTAGCAAAAGATGACCACCGCGCCGATGAAGCCGAAGAGGATGAGCAGCGGCCCGGCCACGATGATGGCGTAGAGGCCGCACAACAGCGCCGCGCCGATGAAGGCGACCCCGATGGCGAAGGCCAGCACCGGCTCGAAGTCGTGATAGACGAGCGAGGCGTCGGTGGGGTCGTCGCAGTTTTCCGCTGTGTCCACCCCGGCGATGAAGTCGGAGTAGTCGTTGAGGGTGTTCACCGCGCACTGCAGCAGGATGGACGTGGCCAGGATGGAGAAGAAGAGGCCGAAGCTGAATGTGCCTTCCACGGCAATGGCCAGCGCCGTGGCCAGGACGACCGGCAGGATGCTGGCGCTCCAGGTTTGGGGGGCGGCCAGCTCCACCACGGCGCGCACGCTCAGCTTGCGCCAGCCCTTGCGCCGGATGCAGCCCAAGAGCTCGGACGGGATGAGCAGCAGGGCCTTCATGTTTGAGCGGGAACCATTTGATTTCATCTCGCTATCCCGCTCATTTCTCGTCTGGCAGTTCGTCCAGCTCGGCCATGGAGAAGACAGGGCCGTCCAGGCAGACGTATTTGCTGCCGATGTTGCAGCGGCCACACGTGCCCACGCCGCACTTCATGCGCATCTCCAGTGTGGTGATGATGTTTTCCTTGGAGAAGCCCATCTTGTCGAGGGCCTGCAGGCAGAACTTGATCATGATGGGCGGGCCGCAGATGATGGCGACGCGGTTGTCGGGCGAGAAAGCCTTTTCCTCCAGGTAGCTGGGCACAAAGCCCACGTGGCCGTCCCAGCAGCTCTCCTCCACGTCGATGGTCACATGGGTGCCGCACTCCTGACAGGGCCAGTTCTCAAAGAGGTCTTCTTTGAAGACCAGGTCCTCCTTGGTGCGGGAGCCGTAGAGGATGTCCAGTTCACCGTAGTCCTCCCGGTGGTCCATGCAGTAGCGGATGAGGGAGCGCACGGGAGCCAGGCCGATGCCGCCACCCACGAAGAGCAGGTCTTTGCCCTTTAACTCTTCCACGGGAAAGTGGTTGCCGTAGGGGCCGCGCACAAAGATGGTATCGCCCTCGTCCAGGTCGTGCAGGGCCTCGGTGAGCAGGCCCACCCGCTTGATGGAGGACTCGATCCAGTCGTCGCCCTGGGCGGTGATAGAGAACATCGCCTCACCCACCTCGGGCAGGGAGATCATGGCCAGCTGGCCGGGCATGGGCGAGAAAGGCTTTGTGCCGTCTATCTTTTGCAGGCGGAAGGTCTTCACGTCGCTGGTTTCCAGAGTGATCTTGATGACCTTGCAGGGGAAGGGGACGAGAGGATTTTTGTCCCAGGTGCAGACATGCTCTTTTGTCTCTGTGTTCGCGCTCACGCCTTCACCCCTTCCTTACTTGCAGCATACTCGATGACGCGGGTGATGTCGAGCCCCGCAGGGCACTTTTCGATGCAGCGCCCACAGCCCACGCACAGCGTTTTGCCGTAGCGTTCGTCAAAGTAGGCCAGCTTGTGCAGGTAGCGGTTGCGCAGCCGCTCCTTTTTAGACGGGCGGGGGTTGTGACCGCCAGCCATGCGGGAGTAATCGCTGAACATGCAGCTGTCCCAGCAGCGGAAGGTGGTCACGTCGCTGCCCTTGGTCTGGCGGTCGATGTCGAAGCAGTAGCAGGTGGGGCAGATGAACGAGCAGCAACCGCAGCCGAGGCAGGCCTCGGAAAGGGCCTCCCACATGGGGTCCTCGAACTGGGCCATCAGCAGGGCGGGCAGGTTTTCGGGCCGGTCCACCTTCAAGCCGCATTGGGGGGCCGCAGGCTTTTTGGCCTTGGTTTCGGTCAGCAGGTCCTTCCACAAGGCTTCGATCTCTTTGCCTTTGTCGGTTTGCGCGTCCACAAGCCAGCCGTCCGCCACTTCGGTCAACAGCAGGTCGGCCCCGGGGGCCTCCATTGGGCTGCCGCCCATCGAGTCGCAGAAGCAGGTGCGTGTGGGGATGGATGCGCAGGCCAGGGCCACCACCGCAAGGGCGTCCCGGCGGGCGGCGTAGTTTGCATCCTCATAGCCGCCCTCCAAAAAGGCGCAGTCCAGGTTTTCCATGCTGCGCACATCACAGGGGCGGGCCCCAACGAGTACGGTCTTGTTGTCCGGGCTGGGCGCCCGCACCTCCCCCGTGGCCAGGTCCATGTCGTACAGCGCCTCGCTGCGGGGAAAGAGCACGTCCTTGGGCGGCACAACGCTGTTGCCGCCGAAATTGGGCGCTGAGACGCCGTCCCAGGCCGTGAAGGCCAGCTTGTCCCCCTCGCCGATGGGCAGCACCACCTGACGGTCCTGCCGCAACCGGGAAAGGGCTTCATTCAGTTTTTCGCTTTTGAGGATCATAGAAGCATCTTCCTTTCTCCCGGAGAGGGTTACATGAAATCGTCTTTGTCGTCGAGGTCGAACGCGGCGAGGAAGGTCTCCTCTTCGGCCGAGAGGCCGGAGGTGTACTCGCCTGCCAGCGCCCCGATCTCCTGGATGATCTTCTTCGTCTGCCGGGTGATGGGCAGGCCCATGGGGCAGACGCGTTCGCACTCGCCGCATTCGATGCAGCGGTCGCCTACATGGAAGGCGCGGGTGAGGCCAAAGTTGAAGTTTTCGGAAACGCTGTGGTATTTGCCCTGGAAGCCGGTCTTGTTCATGTCCACATAGCATTCGCGGCAGCTGCACACGGGGCAGACGTTGCGGCAGGCGTAGCAGCGGATGCACCGGCTGTACACATCGCTCCAGTAGGCGTAGCGCTCGTCCGCGCTCATGGCCTCGATGTCCGCGACGCCGTCGAAACGGTCTTTAGCGGGGGCGGCTTCTGCCACCTCCTCCCACAACAGCTCGTCGTACACGAGGGGGTTGTGCTGGGTGCAGCTCTGGCATTTTTCGTCGCTCTTGCCTTCGCAGGGCAGGCCGATGATGTAGAGGTTGTCCCGCTCGATCTGGTTGTCGGCCAGCATGCGGTTGATGGCCTTCGAGTCGCACCCGCGGGCGAAGATGCCGATCTTCTTTTCGGGGTACTTGTCGTCCAGCAGGTATTTGGCGATGCCGTGCAGCGTGTGCTCGTTCCACACGAGCTGGCCGGCGTCTTCGGCCTTGCGGATGAAGGCGGGGGTGGTCTTGTCGGGGAAGCGGGTGGCTTTCCAGCCGATGACGTAGCCCACCTCGTCTTTTTCCAGCAGTCGCTTTGCGGCCTCGGCCATTTTTTGGGTCTGTGCTTCGCTGTTCACGGTGTCTCCTCCCTTGCGGGCGCCGGTGCGCGGTATTTCTTGTTCGGGCCCAGGGCCTTTACCTGGGCGGACACTTCGGCCACCGTATCGCGGAACTTGGCGGCCTCGCTGCCCGATATCCACCGGGCGTGGAAGCGCTCGGGGTCGAAGCCATTGTAGGCCAGCAGCTTCTTCATGAGCATGAAGCGGCGGCGGGTAAAGTAGTTGCCGGAGGTATAGTGGCAGTCGCCGGGGTGGCAGCCGCACACCATCACGCCGTCGGCCCCTTTCTGGAAGGCCCGCAGGATGAACTGGGGGTTCACCCGGCCGGAGCAGGGCACCCGCACCACCCGCACGTTCTCGGGGTATTTCATGCGGTTCAGGCCGGCAAGGTCGGCCCCGGTGTAGGTACACCAGTTGCAGCAGAAGGCCAGGATTTTCGGCTCGTAATTCAAATCATTCATAAGCAAACGCCAGTTGAGTTTGAAAGCGATACGCCATACTCAACGCCAAAGCGCGTCCACCTCCTTCAAGATCTGGTTGTTGGTGAAGCCGCGCAGGTCGATGGCGCCGGTGCGGCAGGCCACGGTGCAGGCGCCGCAGCCCTGGCAGAGCCCGGCGTTCACGTTGGCGGCCAGCCGTTCGATCTTCTTGGCGCCGTCGCGGTCGGGCATCTGTTCGAGGGTGATGGCCTTGTACGGGCAGATGGGTTCGCACGCGCCGCAGCCGCTGCACTTGTCGCGCGCCACGTTTGCGATCATGGGCGAGGTCTCCATCACGTCCTTGTTGAGCAGGCCGATGGCCTTGGCCGCAGCGGCCGACGCCTGGGAGACCGTGTCCGGTATGTCTTTGGGGCCCTGGCAGGTGCCGGCCAGGAACACGCCGCCTACCTGCGTTTCCACCGGGCGCAGCTTGGGGTGCGCCTCCTGGATCCAACCGTTCACATCGCGCGCCACGCCCAGCATGCCGGTGACGGCGCCAGCGCCTTCGCTCGGCTCCATGGCGGTTTCCAGGATGACGAGGTCGGCCTTGACGCGCACCTTCTCATTCAGCAGCGAGTCTTCGCCCTGGCAGACGAGGCTGTCGCCCTCCTTGAAGATCTTGGACAGGCGGCCGCGCACGTAAATCGCGCCGTCCTTGCGCGTCTGGTCGTAGAATTCTTCGTAGCCCTTGCCCGGGGTGCGCACGTCGATGTAGAAGATGAACACCCGGCTGTTCGGCAGTTTTTCCAAAATCTGATGTGCGTGCTTGGCCGCGTACATGCAGCAGGCGCGGGAGCAGTAGCTCTTGCCCTTTTTGGGGTCTCGGCTGCCCACGCACTTCACGATGACCACCGTCTGGGGTTCCTTGCCGTCGGACGGGCGGACGATGTGGCCCTCGGTGGGGCCGGAGGCATTTACCGTCCGCTCAAATTGCAGGCCGGTGATGACGTCCGGGTAGCGGCCAGCGCCGTACTCGTCATATAGGGAGGCCCAGTCCACCAGCTGGTAGCCGGTGGCGAGGATGATGGTGCCGAACTGTTCTTCAAACTCGCGGTCTTCGTCCTCGTAGTTGATACAGCCCAGCGGGCAGACCTTCTCGCACACGCCGCACTTGCCCGTTTTGAGTTTTATGCAGGAGTCCTTGTCGATGACCGGTTTTGCCGGCACGGCCTGGGGGAACAGCTTGTAGATGGCCGTGCGCTTGGCCAGGCCCTGGTTGAAGTCGCTGTCCACCTTGGCGGGGCATTTCTGCTCGCACGCGCCGCAGCCGGTGCAGATGTCGTGGTTCACATACCGCGCCTTCTGCCTGATGGTGACCGTGAAGTTGCCCACATAGCCTTTCACGCCGGCCACCTCGCTGTAGGTGAGCAACCGGATGTTCGGATGGGCGGAGACGTCCACCATCTTGGGGGTGCTGATGCAGGCGGAGCAGTCCAGCGTGGGGAAGGTCTTGTCCAGCATGGCCATCTTGCCGCCGATGGAGGGCTCCCGTTCCAGCAGGGTCACCTCGTGCCCGGCGTCGGCGATGTCCAGCGCGGCCTGGATGCCGGCAATGCCGCCGCCGATGATCAGCGCCTTCTTGGTGATGGGGATGGTGGAGGTGGTGAGCGGTTCGTTGCGCTGCACCTTGGCCACCGCCATGCGCACGAGGTCGATGGCTTTTTCGGTGGCCTTGGCTTTGTCCGTATGCACCCAGGACACCTGCTCGCGGATGTTGGCGATTTCGAGGAAATACTCGTTCACGTCGGTCTTCTTTAGCATCTTGCGGAAGGTGACTTCGTGCATACGGGGCGAGCAGGAGGCGATGACGATGCGCTTAAGGCCGTGCTCTTTGATGGCGTCGAGGATCATCTGCTGCCCCGGCTCTGAACACATGTACTTGTACTCGGCGGCATAGGCCACGCCGGGCATGCCCCTGGCGGCATCGGCCACCGCTTCCACGTCCACGGTGGCGGCGATGTTGGTGCCGCAGTGGCATACAAATACGCCCACTTTGCTCATATAAACAGCACCTCACTCTCGTCGCCCGCCAGGGCGGATTTCAGCACTGGAACCACCGGCACGTGATGGGTCTGCAGGTTGAGGCGCTTGCCGCCCGCGCCCATGGCCACGGCCAGCAGCTCGGTGATGGACAGGATGGGAATGGTGCTTCCGCCGCGCTTGTTGATGTACTGCTGCTGGCGCATCTCGAGGTTCATGTTGCACATGGGGCAGGCGGTGAGGACCATGTCCGCGCCGTTTGCGCGCGCGTTGTCCAGGATGCGCCAGACGAGCGGGCGCGCTTCGCGGGCGGCGTCGTTCTGGTGGGCGGCGCCGCAGCACTCGGTCTTGTAACTCCAGTCTACTGCTTCGGCGCCGGTAAGGGCGGCAAGACGGTCCATGGACATGGGGTTCTCGCGGTCGGCCGCGCCGGTGATCTCTTCCGGGCGGATGTTGAGGCAGCCGTAGTAGCAGGCCACCTTCAGGTTCTTGAACGGCCGCAGGATATTGTCCGCGATCTTTTCGCGCATCTCGTTCGTGTCCAGGATGTCGAGGAAGTTGAACACCTCGCGCTCTGCGGCATACGGCTTTTGCAGCACCGTCTCCACCATCTGGCGGGTGTCTTCTTCGGTGCGCACCTTGTGGGCGGTCAGTTTGAGCCGCGCGTAGCAGGAGGCGCAGGCCGTCACCACGTCAAGATCCGGGTAGTCGCTTTCGGCGCGAGCCAGGCTGCGGGCGGGTAGCGCGAGGCCCAAGGCCTCGCCCAGCGTGTGGCCGGAGGTGGCGCCGCAGCAGTTCCAGTCGCGGATCTCCACAAGGTCGATGCCCAGGCGGTTCATGACGAAATCATTTGCCGCCTGGCTGGTTTTCGCTGTGCTCTCGGTGGCACAGCCGGGAAAATATGAGTATCTAGTCATTTGTTTTGTCCCATTCCTCTGCGCGTTCAATGATGGCGGCCAGTTCGTCGTTTCCGTCTATCGTGTTCGGCATGATTTCGATCATTTTGTGCTGCAGCATGTGGGGCAGGTGGGCAACATCCTGCGTGGGCTTCAGCGCCAGCGCGTTGTAGGCCCCCGCCAAGATCATCTCGTGGCTCTTGCCGAACATCTTGATGTTGTTCACGAAGACTTTGTTCAGCACTTCGCTGTCCCGCCTTTTGATGCCCCGGCGCATGGCTTCGTACCGGGCCTCCTCGATGAGAGCGGGTACGTCCACGTCGTGGGGGCAGCGGTCCACGCAGGCGTGGCAGCCGCTGCACAGCCAGATGGTGTCGCTCTCCAAAATGCGCTTGAGGGAGCCGATCTGCACGCAGCGCATGATGCCCCGAGGGCCAAGGTCCATTCCGTCGGCCATGGGGCAGCCGCCGGTGCATTTGCCGCACTGGTAGCAGTCGTAACGGGTGACGCCCGCCTTTTCCATGAGTTCGTCTAGTCGCTCATCCATATGTTACACAACCTTCTTTGCTTGGTTCGTTTGTGGGCTTGTGAGGTAGGCGGGCAGCACCGCTGCGGGGTCTTCGGCCGCGAAGAGAGAGAGCAACCCGGAGAGGATGTCCCGCGAAGGGCACTGCGGCAATGCGTCCAGTGCCTGTGCAGCGGCCACAGCTTCGTCCGCCATGGCCTGCTGTGTGCGGGCGATGCCGCCGGAAGTGCGGGCGGCATTCAGCAGGTAGGCAACGTCCGCCGCGGTGCGCTGCGGCTTTGCCATCACCTGCCGCAGGTGCGCGCCGGGTGAAGTGTTCTCGTCCAGCGTTTGCAGCGCGTGCAGCAGCGGCAGCGAGTAGACGCCGCGCTCTATATCTTGCGCCACCGGCTTGCCGTCGCCCGGTTGGGCGTCGTAGTCCAGCAGGTCGTCCCGCAGCTGGAAGAGGATACCCAGCGCATGGGCGTAGCGGGAGAGGGCATCGAGGGTGGCAGTATCCCCCCGGCAGAGCATCCCGCCCGCCCGGCAGCTGCCCTCGATGAGCGCCGCCGTCTTCTTCTCGATGCGGGCGTAGTATTCTTCGGGGTTTTGCAGCGCCGGCCTGCCTTCGATGTCGATCTGCAAAAGTTCCCCCATGCACATGTCCATCGGGATGCCGGCAAACAAGGCCAGCAGGTCGTAGTCGTCCACATCGCGCAGCAGCTGCAGCGCTTCGGCTACCATGGCAAACCCGCAGCGGGCGGCGAAGGCGTCGCCCTTCTCTGCATTGATGGTGGGCCGGCCGTGGCGCAGGGCGGAGTGGTCGATGATGTCGTCGTGCACGAGCGACGCCGCATGGATCAGCTCGATGGCCTGCATGAGACGGGCGGCGAGCGCGGGGTCGGCGGGCGTTTTGCCAAAGCCGGCGCAGGCGTGCAGCAGCAGGGGCCGCAGCCGTTTGCCGCCCCCCATGAGGGCGTAATAGATCCAGGCGTCCATGCTGCGGGTCGTCACATCCGGCGTCCCTTTTCCAATCTCGGCGCCGCCAAAACGGGTCTCGAAACCGGCCTCCATCGCCGCCAGGGCTGTGGATGCGGCGCCAGAAGCATCAGCGGGCAGTTGGCCGGCCAGCGCCTGCACCAGCGGGTACGGCCGCGGCGCAGTGAGAACGCCGCGCGGGACCCGTGGTTTTGTCGCTGCGGGCAGAGCCTGCCCGCTTTCAACCGGCTTGAGCCGTCCGGCGCTCTTGTCGTCGAGGTATGCCTGGCAGAGGGCGTCGATGTGTTCGCCGAGGGCGTTTCCCCTGCCGCGCAGGGGGCCGCCTGCCGCGCGGCCCATCTCCTGCAGACGCCGGCAGATCTCATCCACGAGCTGCGGGCTGCGCAGCGGCAGCACCAGCTGCACGGCCAGGCCGGTGAAGTAGTCGCCCAAAATGATGCGTGTGGGTTGTAGGGCCCCCCGGAAACTCACCAAACGCTTGGCCTCGTCCAGCGCCTGGAAGGCGGCTGCGATGGCCGGGGCGCCGGGGTCGTCCGCCAGCTTGTCCAGCACGCGGCCTGCTACAGCGGTGTGGGCGTCTCTGGGGGCTTTGTACAGGCCGTACTTTTGCAGCAGCGCAAACCCCTCGCACAGCAGTTCCGCCGTCTGTTCGCGGGCGGTCATGCGGGGTAGAGCACGCCGGTGTCCACGCTGTCGGGGCCCATCTCGACCGTGGTGGCGATTTTGCCCCGGCCGGGCAGCTCGGCGGTAAGTTCATACTGGCCGCTGTCCGGCGTGATCTTGTCGAAATAGAACTCGCCAAAGTCGCTGGTGGTGGTGCGGTCCACGACCTCGCCGCCCTTTTTAAGCAGCACCTCCACGCCGCCGGCGCAGGCCTCCTCGCCGTCCTTTTCCTTGTAGACGATCTCGCCGGCGATCATGCAGCTGTTGAAGCGGTGCAGGTTCTTGTACCATACGCGCGGGCCTACGCCCGACGGCACCAGGCTGACAAGGCCCTTCTTGGCCGCCAGCTTCTCGAACTCCGCGTCCTCCATCTTGATGGCCTTGAGAGCACGCAGCGGGCAGGACTGCACGCAGCGGGGCTCCTTCCAACCGTCGTCGATGAGATGGGCGCAGAAGGTGCATTTCTGCGCGGCGCCCACCTCCTCGTTCCAGCTGATGGCGCCGTAGGGGCAGGCGTCCACCAGCTCCTTGTTGCCGCGGGCTTTGTTCGCCTTCAGCAGCACGATGCCGTCGTCCCGCTTGGTCACGCAGCCGGGGGCGGCCTTGGCGCAGGGGGGCTCGTCGCAGTGGTTGCACAGGGCGGGCCGGTAGGCAAGGCTCACGCGCGGCATCACACCACGCTCCTTGCGCTCCACTACGATCCATTTCTGATCCTTCTTGGCCTGTTTATCAGTATACGGCAGCCACTGGTTGCCCACGTGCTCGTCCTTGCAGGAGAGCATGCAGGTGTAGCAGCCGACACATTTTTTTACGTCGAACACCATATGCCAACGCTTCATAGTTGAATCATCATCCTTTCTGCCTGTTGTGTGCGGGCGGGACAAGCGCTCACCTTCACACCACAGAGTCCTTCTCGTTCCACCTGGTCACTTCCACAAGGCAGGAGTTGGGTGCGATGCCGTGGGCGTGTTTGCTCACCATACGGCTGGGGGTGAGCAGGTTGATGCAGCCGTTGCGGTCGGCCGATTTGCCCGGCTCGCCCACGGGGCGGTAGTCTGCGCAGGATTCGTGCGAGTGGACGACGCCTTCGGGCAGGCGCCCGGTGATCTCCAGCGCGCACAGCACGGCGCCGCGGTCGTTCTGAAGCATCACGATGTCGTGGGACTTCAGGCCGCGTTTCTCGGCGTCCTTCGGGTTCATGCGGCAGATCCAGTAATCGAAGCCATCGACGCGGATGCGGTGCTCCTCCACCTCGTTCATAAAGCCCTGCTTGCCGTCCTGCATGGTGTGGAAGGAGTAGCGCGGGTGGGTGGAGATGAGCTGCAGCGGGTATTTTTTGGCCAGTTTGCTCTGAGGCCCCTCCCAGGAGGGGATGTACTTGGGCACGGGCGGGCGCTCGTCGTCGTCGGGCGCAAAGCGCTTGAGCGACAGGCTCTCGAATTCGAACAGGCCGGACTGCGTCTGCAGGCCCTCGCCGTAGCGGCCGTAGTACTCGCTGGGCAGGGGGGTCAGTTCAGGGGTGTCCTTCTTCTCGGAATCGTAGAACCAGCGGTAGGCCACCGGGTCGCGGCGGTTTTCGGGCAGCGGGGGCACTACGTAGTAGCCCTTCTGCAGGAAATCCATCCAGCCGATGCGGCTGGGCAGGTCGCTGGATTCGAACACGCGCTTCACCCAGTCGTAGTCCGTATTGCCCTCGTTGAACACCTGGCCGAGGCCCAAGCGGTTGGCCAGTTCGGAGAAGATCTCGAAGTCCGGCTTGCTCTCGCCCAGCGGCTCGATGCACTTGTGCTGGATGTGAATGACGCGATGGTTGTTCTGCAGGTATGCTTTTTCGATGTAGCCGCCGCAGTTGGCGGACTCGCCGATGTCCCAGCGTTCGAAGTTCGTGCAGGCGGGCAGGATGACGT
Source organism: Oscillospiraceae bacterium (assembly GCA_031548875.1). Lineage (GTDB taxonomy): Bacteria > Bacillota > Clostridia > Oscillospirales > Ruminococcaceae > JAAYCI01. Next base: position 4,488 of record JAVBQQ010000042.1, on the reverse strand, counting down.
CTGCGAAGCGGGCCTCGCCCTCCATCCAGATGGACTGGTTGACCACGAACTCCAAGCTATCGCAGCGGTACATGTTCACAAAGCGGTTGCTGCCCGGCTGGGTGCCGATGTGTGAGCCGCCGAACTTGTAATACATCTTAACAGGGTTGTGGCCGGGCAGGGGGTACTTCATCGTGGGGAACTGGGAGTTCTGCGAGTAGACGCCCGCGATGTGGGCCTCTGTTTGCCGGTCCATGATGGCCTCGGGGATGCGCACGCGCGGGATGGCCTGTGTGTTGGAGTTCACGCTGGGTGATTGGGGCATGCGGTTGTACACCTGCACACCGGCGCCGGTGGCCACATAGTCGCCGGACATGCCGCCCTCGGCATAGCCGGGGAACCAGAAGTGTGTGTCCAACGGGGTACCGTGCTGCAGGCAGCCAAAGTTGACACCCGGCTTGCCCCAGCCCTGCATGGCAATGAGACAGACCATGGCGCTGGCCCATTCGGTGGCATAGGCGGCGCGCCCGGCACCACCGAACGAATGCAGGGCGCCGGCGGCAAGATAGGTGCGCTTGGCGGCCCATTTTTTGGCAAGGGCCGTCACCACACGGGCGGGGATGCCGGTCTCCTTCTCCTGCCACTGGGCAGTTTTGGGAATGCCGTCCTCGTCGCCCATCACGTAGGCCTTCCATGCGTCGAAGCCTAACGTGCGGTTTGCCACAAAGTCCTTGTCGTAGGTTCCATCCTTCATCCAGGTATAGGCGATGGCCAGGGCCATGGCGGTGTCGGTGCCGGGTTTTGGGCAGATCCACTTGCCGCCCCACACCGAAGCGCTGCAGTTGTAGAAGGGGTCGATGTGCACGCACTCGATGCCGGCCTTCTCCATCCAGCTGCGGCGGATGGTACCCTCGTGCGCGCCGTACACGCCGCTGGTGGCCTCTGGGTCGGCCGACCAGAAGATGATCTGCTCGGCATTTTGCAGGCAGTCTTCCACGGTGTTGTAGTACTCGGCGCCGCCGTTGCGGGCGCTGCCGCCGTAGTGGTGCACGGCGCCCCAGGCAAAGCCCTCCCAGCTGTCCGGGTTACGGGCGTCCAATGTGGCGCCGATGCAGTTGAAGAAGCGGCGGGTGCAGCTTGTGTAATAGCCCACGTTGCCCCAGGTGTGGTGGCTGCCCGAGGTGTGGAACACGGAACCGGGACCGTACGTCTGCCGTACGCGTATGATCTCTTTTGCCACGAGGTCGTAGGCTTCTTCCCAGCTGATGCGCTCGTAGCCGGAGACGCCACGGGTCTCGTAGTTGCGCTCGCCGTCGGGGTCAAAGTCCACCCGCTTCATGGGGTAGAGGATGCGGTCGGGTGAATAGATGAGACTTTTGGCGGCCATCGTGTGGGGCGAGATGGTGCTGCGCTTGGGGGGCGAGAACTTCTTGCCCTTGGCCTCGATGACCCAGGGGTCGGCGTCGTCCTTGTCAAAATCGATGGGGGTGATGCGCACGATGCGGCCATCCTTTACGTACACGAACACCGGCCCGCCGTTAGAGCCGTTCACATAACGCACTTCGCCATTGGGCATGGGGGTGCCGTAGGCGCCGCCGTACAAGACGGGTGAGGCGAACACCTTGAGCAGCAGGGAGGAGAACCAGTCCGAGTCAGAGTCGTCGCCCATCAGCACAATGTTCTGGTTTTTGGCCGCGTTCACAAAGGCCTTTTGGTCGCGAATGATGGCCGTGAGCTTGCGGGCCCACTCCCAGTCCTCGAACTGCATGGTGACATCCGCGCCGGGGTAGATGCCGGTTTTTCCGCGGACAGTGCCGTTTTTGAAGGTGAGCATCCGGCCAAACGAGCCGTCGCGCAGGCACATCTGCACCTTGAGGTTTTTCTTGGAAAGCTCGGCCTTGAACTCCGGCATGGTGCTTGCCAGCACGTTCAGGACCTTGTCCAGCGCGAAAACAGTGCCGCCGAACATCACCTTGTCCACAAGTTTCATCGGGTTGGGGGGCTTTGGAATTTGCATAGCAATTGTTCTCCTCCTCGCAGGTATTTGGCGGTGGTTGAATTGTGAAATTTTACAGTTCGTGCCCGGAGAACCAAAGACCTGTCGTTATTTAATTAACACGCCAGGGCGCACTGAAACCTTGTTCCCCACCACAAAACAGGGGATTCCCAATTTTTCAGCATTATGATATACTTTCCATAAAGCATGCCGTGTTGGGAACCGCCGCGTACAGGTGGCTCTTCTACTATAGTAATGGAACTGCGGGCGGGCTTCAATGCGCAATGTCACAAAGATTTTTTTGGCAATTGTGATATTTCACAAAAGGATGATAGTATGTATATTACACCGGCTATACTACAGGATTATCTGGTCAAGGCGGAAAAAAAAGTAACGCTGTTTGGCGACTCCAAGGTCCACTTCAAGGATGTGCGCCTGTATCTGCCGGACGGGACGCCCCAGCCGGACTGCCTGTACCTGCTGTCCGGGCGCAAGGCGCTGGGGGCGGTTGCAAAGGGATTTAGTGTGGTTGCGCCGGTGGTGGACGCCGGGCCCGAACCGCACGAGTTGCCTCGGGACGTCTGCCTGATGTATGTGCAGTGCGACGCGCGTCTCCTGTTCAACCTGTTGAGCGAGTGCTTTTTTACCTATGACGAGTGGTACCGTGCTATCTACGAAGCCATTGCCGGCGGCGAAAGCATGGAGGCGATCCTGGAAAAATGCTACCCCATGTTGTGCAACCCGTTTTTTATCGACGACAGCAGCTACCGCACGCTTGCGCGCCTGAAAGACTACCCGGACGGCGGTTTTATGGACGGCGAGTACATCTACATGCAGCAGAGCGGCCACCACTCGGCCGAGTACATCTATGCCATGCTGAACAGCAGCGTGGCGGTGGAATCAAGCGCTATATCGCCAAAACCCATCATACACAAGTTTGATTTCCTCTCCCACCGCACGCTGTACAGCACCATCAAGGTGGATGGTGAAATCGTGGGCTTCTTTTCCTGCCTGGAGGTGGAAACGCCGTTCACCAGCGGGTCGATTGACGTATTTGAATCGCTGACCGAGCTGATGTCGCTGGCGCTAAGCCGGGAGTCCAGCATGCCGCTTTCGCGCCAGAAGGGGCTGAACAACGATTTATACCTGGGTGTTTTGAACGGCAACATCCGCGACCCGGAGCTGGTGAGCGCGGCGTTCACCCAGCTGGGCCTGGCGGTGGGGGAGTACTATATCGTGTACGTGACCACCAATATCGCCGTGCTGCACAACCCATTCCTGCTGCCGCGCATCATGGAGCTACTGGTGTCCAACCTTGCAAAGGGAAGCTTTGCCGTGGCAGACGGCGCCAATATCATCTTGGTGGTGAACGGCCGCCCCTCACAGGAGGGCACGGGCCAACTCTTGCAGCGCATCCGGTTCTACCTGCGGGAATATGAAGTGTCGGTGGGCGTATCGATGGGGTTTGAAAACCCGCGCCAGATGCCCCTGTACTACAACCAGGCGCTGGCGGCCACCAAGCTGGGCCCCGGCATGGGGCCCTTCTCGGCCGAGGCGATCTACCGGTATGCGGACATCGTGGAATACGACGTGCTGCACCGCATGGGGGACAAGCAGCGCCGGGAGGCCATCTGCCATCCGGCGGCCCGCACGCTGCACGCCCACGACAGGGAAAAAAATACAAACTTTATCGCTACACTAAAGGCGTACATCCTCTGCCTGGGGGATACGTCTAAGGCGGCGGATATGCTGTTTTTGCACCGCAATTCGCTGTACTACAGGTTGAAGCAGATCGTGGACCTGACCGGTATCGACCTGCACGACGGCGCGCTCTTGTTCCACATCCTGCTGTCCATCTGTGCGATGGAGCTGAACGAGCAGCTGCCCGTGCGAGAGGAACCGGACGCGGCCGGATACCAGAAGCAGTAAAGGGGTGTCGACGCGCTTGGATTGCTTTCGCGCAGGCCGTGTGCTATACTGGGCGGGCTTGAAGAACTGATTTGTAGGAGGGCAAAACGATGGCGTTCAGCATTTTTATCAATTTTGATGGCAGCTGCCGGGAGGCTGTGGCTTTTTACGCGCAGGCGTTTGGCCGCCCGGTACCCCAGATGATGACCTATGGCGAAGCGCCCGAGCAGCCGGACTTCCCGCTGCCGGGGGACGCAAAGGACCGGATATTATATACCAGCCTGGACATTGGCGGCACGAACGTGATGTTCAGCGACGTGCCCCCCGGTATGGAAGGCTTTGTGGTGGGTACCAATGTCAGCCCGGTGGTGTCCAGCACCAGCCGGGACGAGGTGCGCGCGATGTTCGAGGCACTGAAAGAGGGCGGCACTGTGGAGATGGAATTGCAGGAGACGTTCTTCAGCGGGCTGTACGGTATGGTGACCGACAGGTTCGGCGTGGTGTGGCAGCTGGACTACGACGACGGGCGTGCCGCGGATGCGATGTGAGATGTGCATCAAAAAGCAGGCAAGCATATGCTTGCCTGCTTTTTGATGCACATCTCA
>JAVBQQ010000077.1:0-12483 GCA_031548875.1 Oscillospiraceae bacterium | reverse complement strand
GAGGAACCGCACGCCTGGCAGATCGCGGGCAGGATTGTGCGGGAGCGGCAGGACGCGCCCATCGCCACCACCGGCCACCTGGCCGAGCTCATCACGCGCAGCCTGCCGCCGGCCGTGCGGCGCAAGGACAAGAACCCCGCCCGTCGAAGTTTTCAGGCGCTGCGCATCGCGGTGAACGAAGAGCTGGAGGCGCTGGAGGAAGGGCTTGAGGGCATCTTTGGCCTGCTGGCACCGGGTGGAAGGCTGGCGGTCATCACCTTCCACTCGCTGGAAGACCGCATCGTCAAGCAACGTTTCCGCGCCTATGCCACCGCCTGCACCTGCCCGCCGGATTACCCCGTGTGCGTGTGCGGGGGGAAGGCCAATGGGCGGATCGTGGGCAAAAATCCCATCCTGCCCGACGCGCAGGAGCTGGAACAAAACCGCCGCAGCCGCTCGGCCAAGTTGCGGGTTGTCGAAAAACTGCCTTAAGCGCAAACCGTACGTATAAGCAAAAACCAGATTGCCGATACCTGCCGCAGGCGGCAGTGAATGAAGAGGAGGTGCCCGGATGGCGGAGATCGCTTATCAATTGGAACGTTTTGCCCCGCGTGAAAAAGAACCGCCCGTGCGTGTGCGCGTTGCGCCCAAAACGCGCAGCCGCTCGAAGGGCGCCCGGCAGATCCTGCGCATGGTGCGGGTGTTGGTGTGCAGCCTGGTGATGGTGGTGTTGGTGTGTGGCCTTTTGTACACGCAGGCAAGCATCACGGAGCTGCAGGGCCAGATATCCGACCAGCAGAAGGCGCTGACCGAGGAAGAAGCGCTGTACAACTACCTGAGCTACGAGCTGGAGGGCGTGACCAACATCCGCAACGTGGAACAGCGGGCCGCCGAACTGGGCCTTGCCAAGGTGAACGCCAACCAGTTGAGCTATGTGCGCGTGGCTGACGGAGAGAAGATCGAGGTGAAGGAAAGCGGCCTGGACGCCCTGCTGAACAAGGCGCGCACCGGCCTTTTGAACACCGCCGAGCGGCTGGAACCGCTGCCGGCGGATACCGAGGAAGAAGAGACAGACGAATAGGTCCCGCATTGCACGCCACGGAGGGCATGATGCCGCGCAGACAGGAAAAGGCAAAAAAACAGAAGGATGAGCAGGGGCCACGCCCCATGTTGCTGCGTTGCGCTGCCATCGCCACCGCTTTTGCGCTGGCGGCGGCGGCGCTTGGCATGCGCCTGTTCACGTTGCAGATAGAAGAACAGACGACCTGGAAGAGCCGCGCTGCCAACCAGCAGCTGGCCAACGTCCCCATCGAGGCGTCGCGCGGCGTCATATACGACAGCAACATGAAGCCGCTGGCCCAGAGCAACGTCGTGTGGACGGTAGAGGCCGCGCCCAACGTGCTGGCCGGCAGCCGCAAGCAGGAAGAGGGCGCCGAGAACGAGGCCGCGCGCATCGCCGCGCGGGAGCTTGCCAAAATACTGGAGTTGGACGAGGACGAACTATTCGACAGCCTGAAAGACCCGGAGAAGATGTATTATAAGGTGAAGGCCAAGATCGAAAAGCCGGTGGCCGACCAGGTGCGCGAATTGTGCAAGGAGCAGGAGCTTTCGGGCATCTACCTGCGAGAGGACCAGAAGCGCTACTACCCTTATGAGGAACTGGCCGCCACGGTGCTGGGTTTCACCAACGCCGACGGCGACGGCATCGAGGGGCTGGAGAGCGAATACAATGAAGTGCTGAGCGGTACCGCCGGGCGGCAGGTGGCCGTGCGCAACGCCTGGGGCGGCGAGATCGCCGCCGACGAGGAGGCCGTCACCTACCCTGCCGAGGAGGGTGAGAATATCGTCCTCACGCTGGATGCCGATATCCAGCAGGTGGCCGAAAAATACCTTGCCGCCGCCGTGAAGGAGCACAACGCACGCCAGCGCGGCATGTGCATCGTGATGGATGTGAACACAGGGGGCATCCTGGCCATGGCCACCAGCCCCGCCTACAACCCGAACGACCCATACTACATTTACGACGAAGCCACCCGTGAGGCCATTGACGGGATGCCGGACGGGGACGAGAAGACACAGGCGCAGAGCGACGCCCGCATGCTGCAGTGGCGGAACAAGGCGCTGGCCGACACCTACGAACCCGGCTCGGTGTTCAAGATGGTGACGGCGGCCGCGGCGCTGGACTCGGGCAGGTGCAGCATCGATTCCACCTTCTACTGCCCCAGCGAGATACGTGTGGTGGAGGACGAAGAGGTGGAACCCTTCCACTGCGCGTTGAACCAGGCCCACGGCACCGAGACGCTGCGCCAGGCACTCATCGATTCGTGCAACGTCAGCTTTATCCAGATTGGCCAGGCGCTGGGCGCCCACACCTGGTACGACTACCTCAACGCCTTCGGTCTCACCGAGCCCACCGGCGTTGACCTGCCGGGCGAGCCAGGCGCGCGTTCCATCGCAAACCTCGTCTACGCCGAGGACGCCCTGGGACCGGTGCAACTGGCCAGCTGTTCGTTTGGGCAGAGCAACAAGTACACCGCCCTGCAGATGATCACGGCGGCCAGCGCCGTGGTGAACGGCGGCAACCTGGTGCAGCCGCACATCGTGAAGGAGATACGCGACAACGAGGGCGCCCTTGTAAAAAGCATCGAGCCGGAAGTGAAGCGGCAGGTGGTATCCGCCGAGGTGAGCGAGCAGCTGTGCGACGCCATGTGGGAGCTTGTGGCAGCCACGCCCAACGGCCGCAACGCCTATGTGGCCGGCTATGACGTGGGCGGCAAGAGCGGCACCAGCCAGAAGCTGGAGCGGCTGAACCAGGACGGCGAAGAGGTGTACATCTCCTCTTTCCTGGGGTTTGCACCCGCAAACGATCCGCAGATCGCCGTGCTGGTGGCGCTGGACGAGCCGGAAGACACGCTGTACGGCAACTACTTCGGCGGCCGCCTGGCCGGCCCCACGGCGGGCAACATCATACGCGACAGCCTGCAGATTCTGGGCGTGCCGCCCGTGTACGACACGGCGGACGACCTGGCCCGCAGCACGATGAGCGCCCCCAACGTGGTGGACAACGAACTGGCCCAGGCCGAGGCCACGCTGAATGGCGCGGGGCTGGCGGCTGTGATCGTGGGCACGGGCGGCAGGGTGGTGGCGCAGAGCCCCGGGGCGTATACGCAGGTGCCGAACGGCGGCCTTGTGGTGTTGTACACCGACGAGGGAGTGACCGAGGAAACGGTGGAGGTGCCGGAGCTGATCGGCCAATCGGCCGAGATGGCGATGGATACGCTGAAAAGCATGGGCTTGAACGTGTTGACCACCGGAGCCCCCGACGGGGGAGAGAGTGTGCTGGTGGTGGGGCAGGACCGCGAAAAGGGCAGCAAGCTGTCCAAGGGCAGTGTCGTCACACTCACCATGCGCGACGTGAGCCAGACATCCGACCATTGATACACGCCCACCGGGGCCATTTTGCGCCCCGGTGGGATATCCTGTTTGGAGGGAAGCACAGTGGACTACCGCGCGCTTTTGCAGGGCGTCGAGGGCATTGCCGCAGAAGATGCTGCCGCTGCCGCCCCGACCGGCGAGGTGTTGCTCGTCACCCAGGATAGCCGGCGGGTGAAGGGCGGCGCGGTGTTCGTGTGCATCCAGGGCCGCACAAGCGACGGGCACGACTACGCCCAAAAAGCCCTGGACGCCGGGGCGGGGCTGGTCGTCACCCAGCGGCCGCTGGGGCTCGCGCACGAGATCACCGTGGCGGACAGCCGGGCCGTGTACGCCCGGCTGTGCCAGCGTTTTTTTGGCGACCCGGCAAAACGGCTCACGCTGGTGGCCGTGACGGGCACCAACGGTAAAACCACCGTGAGCAGCGTGCTGAAGCAGCTGCTGGAGCAGGGCGGCATCTCCTGCGGGCTTATCGGCACCATCCACAGTGAGATCGGGGCGCTGGAAATCCCCGCGCGGTTCACCACGCCCGAGCCGTGGGACCTGGCTGCGCTGATGAGCCGGATGGTGAACGCCGGGTGCACCCACCTCGTGATGGAGGCCAGCAGCCAGGCCTTGGACCAAGGGCGGCTGTGCGGGCTGCGTTTCAAGCTTGCCGTCTTCACGAACCTGACGCAGGACCATCTGGACTACCACGGAGACATGGAGAGCTATTTCGAGGCGAAAAAGCTGCTGTTTGCACAGAGTGACGCCCTACTGGCGAACCTGGACGACGAGTGGGGCCGCCGCCTGTACGATGAGGTGGAGCTGCCACGGAAGGCCGGCTACGCGGTTCGGCAGGCGGATGCGGACTTCACCGCCCACGGCGTGGAGCTGCGCGCCGGCGGCGTGCGCTTCGGGATATTGGGGGAGGACGGCCACCTGCACCCGGTGGGGTTTCCCATGCCGGGCGAATACTCGGTGTACAACGCGCTGGCAGCCGGTGGCGCGGCCGTGATGCTGGGCCTGCCGGGCGGCGCGGTGGCTCGAGCGTTGGGCGCCGTACATGGCGTGCGCGGCCGGTGCGAGGTGCTGTGCAGCAGCCCCTTTGCGGTGATACGGGATTTTGCGCACACGGGCGACGCCTTGGAGAAGTTGCTTTCTTCCCTGCGGCCGTTTGCCGCGAAGCGCATGCTGGTGCTGTTTGGCTGCGCGGGAGAGCGCGACGCGGACAAGCGCCCGGCCATGGGTGAGGCCGCCGCCCGCTATGGCGACGCCATCTACCTGACAAATGACAACCCCCGCCGGGAGGACCCGCAGGCCATCTTCGACGGGGCGCTGCCCGCGCTGGTGGCGTCGGGCAAACCATACACGGTGGAAGCTGATCGCGCCCGCGCCCTGGCAGCCGCCTTGACGGAGCTGGCCCCGGGCGATATGCTTGTGTTATGCGGCAAAGGGCACGAAGATTACCAGGTGATGGACGGTTACACCCTGTACCTGGATGAACGGCAGTTGGTGGAGGAATGGCTGGCGGAGCATGCACAGACGCTGTAAGCTCCACCCCGAGGAGGAAGAGATGAAGCCGATCACAGCGAAAGCGCTTTTTAAGGATATCTGCGTGGGGGCCCCGGCCGGCATCACCGTGACAAGCGTGGTGACCGACAGCCGGGCGGTTACGCCGGGTTGTGTGTTCGTGGCCATCAAGGGCGCGCGCGCAGACGGACATGAGTTTGCCAAAGGCGCGCTTGAAAACGGCGCCGTGCTGGTAGTGGCCAGCCGCGAGGTGGACGGTGTGCCCCGCGACCGCACCGTGCTGGTGCCCGACGTGCTGGACGCGATGATCCAGATGGGGGCCAACTACCGCAGCGGGTTTTCGCCGCTGGTCATCGGCGTGACGGGCAGCGTGGGGAAAACCGGCACCAAAGAGTTCTGCGCCGCCGTGCTGGCCGGTTTTGGCGACACGCTGAAAACGCAGGGAAACCAGAACAATGAGATCGGCCTGCCCAACACGCTGTTCGGCCTGACAGACGACACCCGCTATGCCGTGGTGGAGATGGGCATGCAGCGGCAGGGTGAGATTGCAAAGCTGGCCCGCGCGGCAAAGCCGGATGTGGGCATCATCACACGGATAGGTGAAGCGCACATCGAGACGGCAGGCAGCATCGAGGCGGTGCTGGCGGCCAAGCTGGAGATTGCCGAGGGCCTGCCCCCCGGCGCCCCGCTGGTGCTGAACGGGGACGACCCGCTGCAATCCTGCGCGCCGCTGCCCGCCGGGGTGCGCGCCGTCTTTACCGCCATCGAGAACGAAGAATGCGACGTGCGCGCGGTGGACATCCGGCGCGAGGGGACGGGGCAGCGGTTCACCATCCGCGACACCCAATACGGCGAGCATGCCGCGTTTATCCCCGCGCTGGGGCAGCACAACGTGATGAACGCGCTGCAGGCCTATACCGCGGCCACCCGCCTGGGCCTGAGCGCGCCTGGCAGCGCGGCGGGTCTCGCGCAGTACACCCCGGCTGAACGCCGGCAGCAGATATCCACCGTTGGCGGTGTGACGCTGCTGGAAGACTACTACAATGCAAACCCTGATTCGATGCGAGCCGCCCTGTCCACCCTGGTAGACCTGGGCGACGAAAAGCACCGCGTGGCCGTGCTGGGCGACATGCTGGAGCTTGGCCCCGCCGCTGAGGAAGCCCACCGCGAGCTGGGGTGGGAGGTGGCCGGCGCCGGGGTGCGGCTGCTGGTCACCGTGGGGCCGCTTGCCGCCATTGCCGCGGCCGAGGCCGGCAAGCACGGCGTGCAGGCCGTTGCGATGGGTTCAAACGCGGAGGCAGCAGGCTACCTTTCGCAGCATGTGCAGCCGGGCGACACGCTGCTCATCAAGGCCAGCCGGGGCATGAAATTCGAGGAGATCGTGCAGGCGCTGCCCTTCGCGGGAAAATGACAGCCGAAATGCGTATGCACGCATTTGAACACATAATGTGATATAATAAAGTTTTATGGGGCGTATTTGTGCCCCGCCCCGGCACGAAACAGGCGAACGAAAGCCGAAAAGCGGGGATGACCCTGCGGCCTGCCCGAAAGCGTACGCCGCCAATTGAGGAGTGGAACGAATGGCACGATATGCAGTGGTGGTGGCCGCCGTGGTGGGCCTTGTGGTAACGGGCGTGGTGGGCATCTTTCTGGTCCCCCTGTTGCGCAGGCTCAAGTTTGGGCAGAGCATCAACGAGATAGGCCCCAGCTGGCACATGGGCAAACAGGGCACCCCCACCATGGGCGGCATCCTGTTCATCATCGGCTCCATTGCCGGCGTGGCCGTGGCCTGGCCCATGCTGGCCGGCGTGGCCAGCGACTTCGACCCCGCCGCCGGAGGGCTTATGCTGTTGGGCATCTTCGCCTCGCTGGCCTTTGCCGCCGTGGGCTTTGTGGACGATTTCCTCAAGGTGGTGCGCAAACAGAACCTTGGGCTGCGCGCCTGGCAGAAGATATTTATGCAGGTCATCATCGCCGTCTGCTTTTTGGTCACGCTGCACCTCATGGGGCGGCTCACCACCGTGGTACAGCTGCCATTCGTTTCGCAACCGGTCGATTTCGGCATCCTATTCTACCCCATTAGCCTCATCCTTATCGTGGGCGTGGTGAACGCCGTCAACCTCACCGATGGCATCGACGGGCTGGCAAGTCTAGTTACCCTGTGGGTGATGTGCGGGTATTTTATCCTGCTCACCCTGTTCGACAAGTACCAGCTATCCATCTGGGCCGCCGCGCTGGCGGGTGCGCTGGTGGGCTTCCTCATCTGGAACTTCCACCCCGCCAAGGTATTCATGGGTGATACGGGCAGCATGTTCCTGGGCGGGGCGGTGGTGGCCGTGGGCTATTGCATGGGCCGGCCAGACATCCTCATCATCCTCAGTCTCGTGTACATTGTGGAAGCGTTCAGCGTCATCATCCAGGTGTGCTACTTCAAGGCAACGAAGGGCAAGCGCCTGTTCAAGATGAGCCCCATCCACCACCACTTCGAGATGTCCGGCTGGAGCGAAGTGAAGATAGACGTGATCTTCAGCATCTGCACGCTGTTCTGCGTGGCGCTGGCCTACATCTACGCCTACCTGCTGGGCTGAAAACGGACAAAAATTACCACCTGCCGAAAGGAGGCCGCAATGGCACTGGCAAACCCCCGCACGAACGCGCCCCAAAAGTCGCGCTTCGCGGTCTCCCAGGAGGACGCGGGTGCCGTGAAAGGCGCGAAGGCCAAAAAGAAGACGCGGCTTTCGTTTGGCCGGGTGGATATCCCGTTGCTTACCATCGTCATTCTGCTGCTGCTGTTTGGGCTGGTGATGCTGTTTTCGGCGTCCTATCCCACCGGCTACATCCGCTACGGTGACAGCCTTGCCTTCATCATCCCGCAGCTGAAATACGCGGCGGTGGGCATTGTTGCCATGGTTGTGATGACATTTCTGGACTACCACATCCTGCGAAAATTCGCCTGGCCGCTGATGATCCTGACGCTGGTGCTGCTGGTGGTGGTGTTCTTCATGGCGCCGGGGCGCTATGGCGCTCACCGGTGGATCTGGCTGAATGGCAGCCACACCCAGAGCTTTCAGCCCAGCGAGCTTGCCAAGTTCGCCGTCATCCTGCTGTTTGGCGCCCTCATCGCCGCGAACCAGAGCCGCATCAAGAGCTTCCAATACGGCTTTTTCCCCTTTGTGGTGCTGCTGGGTGTGATTTCGGCGCTGCTCATCCAGCAGCCGCACCTCTCCTGCACCATCCTGGTGCTGGGCATCGGCGTTTCCATGATGTTTGCAGGGGGCACGTCGATCAAATGGTTCGTTATTGCGGTCGTGCTCATCGTGGTGGCGCTGGTTTTCACGCTCACCCAGTTCCCGGACCTCGTCTCCTACGCCGGCGAGCGTGTTGCCACCTGGCGCGACCCCTTCGGCGCCGACCCGGAAGACGGCTACCAGACCATCCAGAGCCTCATCGCCGTCGGGTCGGGCGGGCCCACGGGCACCGGCATCGGTGGCAGTGTGCAAAAATACCTCTACCTGCCCGAGATGTACAACGACTATATCTTTGCCGTCCTGTGCGAAGAACTGGGCTTTGTGGGCGCCATCGCGCTCATCCTGCTGTTTTTGGCGCTGCTGGTGCGCGGGCTGATGGTGGCCCTGCGCGCGAAGGACAAATTCGGCTCCATGCTGGTGGTGGGCATCTCGGCGCAGATAGCCCTGCAGGCTTTTCTGCACATCGGCGTGAACACGAACGCCATTCCTTCCACCGGCATCAGTCTGCCCTTCTTTTCGGCCGGCGGCTCGTCGCTGGTCATGCTGATGGCGCAGGTGGGGGTCATGTTGTCCGTCTCCCGCCAGGGGCGCGCCACACTGGCGCTGCCCAAGCCCGAAAGCGAGAGCGCGGTTGGTCAGCCCGAAGAAGAGATGGCCGTGGCGGACAGCGGGTGAACGCAATGGGTTTTCAAGGGGCGATCTTGTCGGCAGCCCGGAAGGACCCCAGGCTCCCGCCCATCCATCAACAGAGAGGACGGCTTCTATGCGCGTGCTGATCGCGGCCGGCGGTACGGCTGGCCATATCAACCCGGCGCTGGCTATCGCGGACGGCATTGCCGGGCGCTGGCCCGGCGCCGAAATTCATTATGCGGGCCGGAAAGCCGGTATGGAATACGGCCTGGTGCAGAAGGCCGGTTATCCCTTCCACCCCATCGAGGTGCGGGGCATCCAGCGCAGTTTTGCGCCCCGGAATATCATGCGCAACCTGGCCGCGTTGTGGTATCTGGCGCGCTCGGGCGCCGCGGCAAGACATATGCTGGACGAGGTGAAGCCAGACCTCGTCATCGGCGCGGGCGGCTATGTGAGCGGCCCGGTGGTGCGCACGGCGGCCAAACGCGGCGTTCCAACGGCCATCCACGAGCAGAACGCATGGCCAGGCGTGACGAATAAGCTGTTGGCCCCGCTTGTGGGGCGCATCTTTGCCCCCAGCGAAGAGGCGGCGAGCCGCCTTGGCCAACCGGATAAAACCGTGGTTGTTGGAAACCCCGTGCGTGCCGCGTTTTATGAACAGGACCGCGCCGTCCAGCGGAAGGCGCTGGGCGCGGGCGACCGCTGCGTACTGGTGAGCTACGGCGGCAGCCTGGGCGCCATGCGGGTGAACCAGGTGGTGGCCGAACTGGCGGCCTGGCACCTGAAAGAACGGGATTTTGTGCACATCCACGCCACCGGCGCCATCGAGAAGGACAACTTTGCCCGTCTTGCGCAGCAGGTGGGCATTGCAGGGCAGGAAAACTTCCGCGTCCGGGAGTATATCGACGACATGCCCCAGCTGCTGGCCGCGGCCGACCTCGTCATCTGCCGGGCGGGGGCGCTCACGCTGGCAGAGCTGGCCGCCGCGGGGCGGGCGTCGATACTCGTTCCCTCGCCCAATGTGGCCGAGAACCACCAGTACCACAACGCCATGGCGCTGGCGAAAGCCGGCGCGGCGGTGGTCGTCGAAGAGAAAGAGCTCAGCGGCCCGCTGCTCATCTCCACAGTGAACGAACTGACGCAGGAACCGGGCCGGCTGGATGCCATGGGCGCGGCCGCGCGCAGCCTTGCCCACCCCCACGCGGTGGAGGAGATACTGGACGGGCTGCAGGCGCTGTTGCCCCCGGGAAAGCAATAGGCGGGCGATAAGAGTGGCGGCGCTACTGTTTATATGACGGTAGCAAAGCAGTACACCGCAGACGGCGGGCAGGCAGCGGAGGAGATGGGCGATGAGCAAAAAAAAGAACACAGGCCGCCCGCCCTTTGCCCACGGCTGGCCGCCGCCGGCCAAGACGGACAAGAGCAAGAAACCGGCATCGTCCGGCGTCCGCCCGCAGCAGACGGCTGATGCACCTGCCACGCGCCCGCAGCCGGAACGACGGGTGCCCCGGGTGCCAGGGCAGGATGCGTTCGACACACTGCCCCGCCGCCGCCCGCCCAACCTGCCCGGCTACGAGCAGGACAAGGCGGATTATGAGCTTGAGCGTGAAGCCGCCGCCCGTGAGAGGGAAGCGCAAAGAGCGGACGAAGAAACGGCGTCCGGCGGGAAAAGGGAAGCCCGTTTTGACCGAAAGAGGAGAGCCGGATACGCCCGAAGTGCCGAAAAACGCCCACCCGAAAGAAGCCACGGGCCGGCGGGGGGGCGGGAAACAAACGCCCCCGGCGATGGGCAGGAGGATGCCCCCCGGCCCGACCGAAAGCAAAAACAGCGCGAAAAGCGTGCGCAGCACCCGGTGAACCCCATGCGCCGCAGACGCAACAGGCGCATCGCGGGCGCAGTGGGCATCGTGGTGCTCATTGCCGCGGGCGTGTGGCTGTGTTTTGGGGTGCTGTTCAAGATCGACGGATTTTCCGTGTCGGGCGACAGCCCGTACGCAAAGGAGGAGATCGTGGCCGCCTTTGGCCCGCGCGAGGGGGACAACATGTTCGGTTTTTCGGCAGACGGCGAGGCGGAGCGGATCCAGCAGATGCTGCCCTACATCGAGCGGGTGACCATCCGCAGGCGGCTGCCGGGCACGGTGGTGTTCCAAGTGCAGGCGGCCGCCGAAAAATACAGCATGGCCGTGGACGATGGCCATGCCCTGCTGAACGACGCGCGTAAGGTGCTGGCCGTGAGGGAAAAGGCCCCCGCCGACCTTGTGGAGATACGTGGCCTGGAGGACGCCACCCTGCAGCCCGGGTTTATCCTCTCTGCCCCGGCGGACGGCGGCGCATCGGCGGACGGTTCCGCAAACGCAAGCAGCGGGAGCGGGGGCACCGCCGCGCCAACGGCCGAAGCAACCACGCAGGAGCGCATGGCATTGCTGGAGACCCTGCTGACCGCGCTGGACGAAAGCGGCCTGGAGGACGTGACCTGGGTGGATGTGGGGGACCCGCTGGACCTGCGCTTTTGCTGGCAGGACCGCATCACGGTCAAGCTGGGCGGCAAGGGCGACCTTGCCGAGAAGCTGGCGTTCGTGGTGGTGTTGTTCACAGACCCGGAGCGTGGGCAGATCGCCAGCAGCGACAAGGGTGTCCTGGACATGAGCATCTATCCTGACATCGACCGCGTGTGGCTGTCTCCGGGGTAGAGCCTGTCTTCAATTGGCGAATGGATCAAAAGTGGAGGATTTAGTGGCCATGCAAGGGCAAGCAACGCGGCAGGGACGCCGAGACACCGTTTTTGAGCAATTTGAAGATTTGAAGACAGACTCTTGCAAACCACTACATTTAGTGGGCGGCAGCCTAAAAGTGTGAAAAAAGACAAATATTTTGTGCCCAAAGGACAAAACCTCTTGAATTGTACCCTTTATTCTGTTATTGTATAAAATAGTAATGCCTTGGGTGCGCTCTCGGGCGCTGTTCAGAATGGTTTGTGGCTCTAAAATTAGCGTGATCATGATGGAATTTAACGCAGCCTGTGGGCTCTGCTACGAATTTGAGGGCGCGTTTGGCAGGAGGTAGCGATATGGCATTTGTGCTCGACGAAGAAATGCAGAATGTCACCAATATCAAGGTGGTGGGCATTGGCGGCGGCGGCGGGAACGCCGTGAACCGGATGATCGAATATGGCTTGCAGGGCGTGGAGTTCATTACCATGAACACCGACCAGCAGGTGCTGTTCACATCCAAGTCCACCCAGAAGGTGCAGCTGGGCGCCAAGCTTACCCGCGGCCGCGGCGCCGGAGGGGACCCGGAGATCGGCCAGCGCAGCGCTGAAGAGAGCCGTGACGAGATCGCTTCCGCGCTTAAGGGCGCGCAGATGGCGTTCATCACGGCCGGCATGGGCGGCGGCACCGGCACTGGTGCGGCGCCCATCGTGGCCGATATAGCCAAAGAGATGGGTGTCCTCACAGTGGGCATCGTCACAAAGCCGTTTTCCTTTGAAGGCAAGATGAAGATGATCAAGGCCGATGAGGGCATCCGCGCCCTGTTGGAGCGGGTGGACAGTCTCATCATCATCCCCAACGAGCGGCTGAAACTCATCAGCGCAGAAAAGATCACGCTGGCCAACGCCTTTGCTGCTGCGGACAACGTGCTGCGCCAGGGCGTGGAGAGCATCTCTTCGTTGGTGAACATCCCC
>JAVBQQ010000052.1:0-26268 GCA_031548875.1 Oscillospiraceae bacterium | reverse complement strand
TTGGCGCCGCCCAACACGAACACGCAGGGGCGTTCAGGCGCTTCCATCAGGCCGGAGATGACGCAGAATTCCTCCTCGAACAGGCGGCCCATGGCCGAGGGCAGGATCTGCTCGAAGCCGCAGAGGGTGGGCTGGTCGCGATGGGAAGCGGCAAACGCGTCACAGATGTACAAATCGGCCAGCGGGGCCAGCTTTTGCACCACCTGTGTCTTTGCCTGCTCCGCGTGCGAGAGACGCAGCTTCTGTTCAAACAGCGTCTGCTCCTCCGAGCAGAAGCGCACGTTGTCCAAAAGCAGCACCTCGCCGTTCTTGAGGTCCCGCACCATCTGCAGCGCCGTGGGGCCCACCACGTCTTCCACAAACTGCACGGGAAAACCCAGAAGCTCGGTGAGCACCTTTGCGTGGGGGCGGGTGGTGTAGAAGTTGTTGTACTCGATATCACTGCCCTGGTGGGCCAGCACCACCACCTTTGCGCCCTTTTCCGCCAGTTCGCGGATGGTGGGCACGCAGGCGCGCACGCGGGTGGTGTCTTTGAGGGTGTCGGTGCCTTTGTCCACGGGCTGGTTGATATCCACCCGCAGCAGGACGGTTTTGCCCTGCACCTGCACCTCGTCCATGGTTCGGATGCCGAACTGCATAAGGGGCCTCCTTTGTGAAGACAGACTCTAGGGGATCGCCGGCAAAAAGCGCCGTTGCTTTCTGAATGAGAAAGCAACGGCAGTTGCCCTCGCAAGAGGGCAACTGCACACAGCTTTGCATGGGGTATTACTCTTTGATGCCGAGATTCTTGTTCGTGGCCGCGGTGCCCTCCTCGCGGGTCTTCTGCATGCCCATGGCGGCGCGCACGGCGTCGATGGTCTCGGGGATGGTGACGCTCTCCTGCGGGATGTTGATGGCGAACATAACCTGGTCGCCGCTCTCCACAATGCTGTCCTCCCACAGGCCGATCTCGTACAGGTCGCCCCGGGGCTTGCCCAGGTCGCGCCCGTATTTGAAGAAGGAAGCGTTGCCAAGGAAGCCCTGCTCCATGTTGACGACGCGGATGCGCGGGTGCTTCTTGAACGCTTCGAGGGCCATCTCTTTGGTGATCTTCTGCTTACCGGTCACCAGCACGGTGATGATATGGCCGTGGGTGACAGGCGTGTGCACCAGGATGCCGGTGGCGTCCACATGGGGCATGATGGTCATCAGGTCCACGGCCTGGTGGCTGGGGGCCTTTTCCATCTGCAGGGCATTGGTGAGGCCGCGGTGGTAGTCGCCGGGGTCGGCCACGCGGCGGATGATGGTGATGGCCACGCGGTCCACGCCGCCACAGGCGCGGTCCAGGCAGTCCACCGCGCGGATGAGGCCGGTGGTGTTGCAGGAGGTCAGCTTCAGGTAGTCCTTGTCCAGGCCTTTTTCGTAGTTGGCATAGCCGTGGAAGAACACGTCGGCCACGCTGTTCTTTTCGCCTCCCTGGAAGACGGCCTTGATCCCCTTTTTCTCGTACAGCTCCTTGTTCTTGGCGCCCACGCCCCCGGGGGAAGAGTCCAGCATGATGTCCACCTTGGAGAGCAGGTCGTCGAAGCTGCCCTTCACCGGGATGCCAGCTGCGTCAAAGGCGGCCTTATCGGCGCCTTCCACAAGGTAAAGGTCGTAGGGCATGCCCTTCTCGGCCAGCGCCCGGATGGAGAGGGTGGGGACAAGGTCGGCCACGCCCACAAGTTCCATATCTTCCTGCAGTGCCACGCCGTCGGCCAGGCGCTGCCCAATGGTGCCGTATCCGGCTACTCCAACTTTCACTTTGCTCATCGTCCACTACTCCTTTTTATCTTTTATCATGATAAAGGTCGATTTCGGGGATGCATGCGGTGGTTCTTGCTATTTCTTGCGGGCCAGCACGCGTTTGGCGGCGCTTGCCACCTCAGCGGCCGTAAGGCCGTACTGCTCCTGCAGATACTCGGGCGGCCCCACCTGGCCGAAGCGGTCCTGCACGCCCACCTTCTCCATGGGCACGGGACAGCTCTCCAGCAGGGCGGCGCCCACGGCGTCGCCCAGGCCGCCGATGATGTTGTGGTTTTCGGCCGTCACCGCGGCGCCGGTTTCCCTGGCGCACTGTTCCACAAGGGCCTTGTCGATGGGCTTCAGGGTGAACATGTCCACCACGCGGGCGCTGACGCCCTCAATGGCTAGTGCTTCGGCGGCCAGCATCGCCTCGCCCACCATCAGGCCGATGGCGAAGATGGTGATGTCGCTGCCCTCGCGGATGACGTTGCCCTTGCCGATCTCGAAGGGATGGTCCGCCGAGTAGATGGCGGGGTAGGTCTTGCGGCTGATGCGGATGTAATTGACGCCGTCGCGGTCCTTCGTGTTCCACAGCGTCCAGGCGAACTGGACGCCGTCGCAGATCTCGATGACCGTTGCGCCGGGGATGGCCCGCATGAGGGCGAGATCCTCAAAAGGCATGTGGGTGCCGCCGTTGAAAGCGGCGGTAACGCCCGCGTCGGAGCCGATAAGCCGCACATTGCCGCCGGCATAGCCCACCGAGAGGAAGGTTTGGTCGAAACAGCGGCGGGAGGCAAACGGCGCGAACGTATGGGCGTACGGCTTTTTGCCCGAGATGGAGAGCCCGCCGGCGATGCCCATCATGTCCGCCTCGGCAATGCCGCAGTTGAAAGCCTGCTTGGGGTTTTCCTTCCACAGCTTGTGGGTGCCGATCGAGTTCGTCAGGTCGGCGTCCAGATAGATGACGTCGGGGTCGGCGGCGCAGATGGCGGTCATCACTTCGCCGAACAGGTTCTTGTACGGGGTCTTGTCGTGGGTGCCGTCGTAGATGATCATGCCTGTGCACCTCCCTTCAGTTTTTCGAACTGTACCTTCAGTTCCGCCAGCGCGGACTCCACCAGGTCCTTTTCCATCTGGAGATGGTGGTTCAGCTTGACGGAGGAGATGCACTCTGCGCCCTTGCCCTTCACGGTGTTCAGCACGATGCAGGAGGGGCGGCCCTTGGCGGCCTTGGCTTCGAAGATGGCGTTCTCGATGGCCTCATAGTCGTGGCCGTCGATGTTCACCGCATGCCAGCCAAAGGCGGAAAACTTGGCGGCATAGTCGCCCTGGGTCAAAATCTCGTCGGTGTCGCCGTCCAGCTGGCGCTTGTTGTAGTCCACAAAGGCGATGAGGTTGTCCAGCTTGTGCTGCGGGGCAAACTGGGCTGCCTCCCACACCTGGCCTTCGTTGCACTCGCCGTCGCCCAGGAAGAGGTAGACGTAGCCGTCCCGGCCGTCCAGCTTGTTGGCCAGCGCCAGGCCGATGGCGGTGGAAGCGCCCTGGCCAAGGCTGCCGGTGGTCATGTCAACGCCGGGGGTCAGTTTGCGGTCGCAGTGGCTGGGCAGGCGGGTGCCCGGCTGGTTGAGCGTTTTAAGCCAGTCCATGGGAAAAAAGCCCTTCATGGCAAGCGTGGCGTACAACGAGGGGCCGGCGTGGCCCTTGCTCATCACCAGCTTGTCGCGGTCGGGCCAGTCGGGGTTTTGGGGGTCGATCTTCATGACGCCGGAGTACAGCACGGCAAGTGTATCCGCCACGCTGAGCGCGCCGCCAATGTGGCCGAATCCGCGCGTGCCAATCTCTTTGACTGTCTCGATGCGGATCTCGGTGGCGAAAGTCTCGAGTTCAAGCAATCGTTGTTTGTCCATTACATCGCCTCATCCTGATTTATTTGGTACCTCGTGAACAGAAAACACATTAATCCATCCGCACGATGAACTCCTGCCCCAGCGGCAAAGAGGACCATTCGCCCAGCAGCTCCAGGTGTTTGCCGATGTGCTGCTCCAGCAGTTTGGTGTAGCGCTCTTCGCCCGCCCGCAGCGTGGCGAAGATATCCTGCCGGAAGAGGGGCTGGCCGTCCGGGCCGGTGTCGTTCAGTAGCTGGCCGTAGGTGATGTGCATCAGCTGGCGCGCATCGTCCAGCTCGAACAGGTGGGGCAGGTCGACGTCGGCCAACGCGTCCAGCGCGGGGATGTTCTCCGGCCTGCCCGACGTGTGGTAGTTCTTCTGCGCCTCGGCGTACACGGTGAGGGCATGGGTGTGCATACGCCGGTAGAGCGCCGGGTTCTGGTAGGCGATCATCTTGACGGCCTCCAGCCAGTTGGTGCCGCTGGTCTTGAGGTGGTAGCGGCCGCCGGTGGCCAGCGCCACCAGCGGGAAGGCGGACCATTTGTCGCTGCCCGAGTGGATGCTGAGCTTGTGGCCGAGGGCTTTGGCGACCTGTTGGTGGACGTTGAGCGCTTCCGTCAGCTCGCGCAGGTCGCCGTAGTAGTCCACGGCCTTCTGGAACTCGCCGGGGAAGCGGGGCGCCAGGCTGACGAAGGGTACCCCCCGTCGATTCAATTCTTTGGCCACATAATAGTGCTGGGCGGGGGTCGTCTCGGCGTCCGTCTCGTCTAGCGAGATTTCAAGGTCGATCTCGCGGCCGCAGAGGGCAAGGATCTCCTGCTGCACCTCGACGACGAAGCGCAGGGCGGATTCGTACGCCAATGCGTACGTTTCGACCTGGTCGTCCGTCATGGCGGGCAGGCCGGGGATGGCGGCCGACGCGTAACGGGCCAGGATGTCCCGGCCGTCGATGCCAAAGGCGGCGGCGAAGGCGTCGTCCAGGTCGGCCCCCGAGAAGCGAAGCGCTTCCTTGTCCAGCGCTTCGCTCAGGTCCAGCGTGATCATCGTGCAGCCGGCCTCGATGGCGCCGGCCACCTCCTCTTTGTGCTTCAGGTGGTCGCCGTCGGCGCCGTAGCCGTTCATCCAGCCCTCGCGCAGTGCGCCAAAGGCCGCCGCGGCAATGACGTCGCGGTAGCTGCGGTGGGTGAGACCCAGTTCGCGCATGCTCTGCTGGGCGCACACGGGGAAGACGTCCGTTTTGGCAATGGCCCGCAGGTGGCCAGGTGTGGCGTAGCCCAAGCGATCGCCCAGACCGAAGGTGGCGTTGTGGCCGCGGTGGCTGGTCGGCGCAAGGGCGGGGATCAGTTCCATCAGCGCATAGGCGTTTTCCACGTTGCGCGGGCAGACGAGCGCCTCGCCGCGCACATCGCCGCTGAATCGGGCCGCGGCGGGTCCTGTTGCGATCAGGCAGGTGTGGCCGCCGTCCTTGGCCAGCAGAAGGGTGGAACCCTCCGTTTTTATCACAGACCGCGGGTAGATGCCGAACGGGGCGGCTTGCTCGGGCAGGGCTTCGTTCCTGAAAAAGTCTTGCCAGTCCATGAGGTCCCCTCCAATAGGGCCGCAGCAGCCGGAGCAGCGCGGCGCACAGAAGATTGTGAATATTATATCAGAGATTGTGCGATGGGGAAAGCCCCCTAAGGTACGCGGTCCCCTTTGAATGGGCAGCCTGCCCGGCGGGTGCCTGAAGGCTGCCCATTCAAAGGGGGAGAAAGCGCTGCTTTCTCCCCCAGACGGATGGGTGCGGGAAATGGCGGTTTTGTGCCCGCGCGGGCCCGCCATCTCGTCTGTTGGTCCGCAAAAAAAGTTACAGCAACACCGCACAAACCGGCCGCAGCCGTATCGCCGGTCCTTTTCCCCGTCACCTTGCCTCAAAATGCTCGGCAATACACCCAGTATTGCCTGTGTTTTTGCGACAATCTGCCGGGAAAATCCTCCGGCACTCCGGCCACGCCGTTCTGTGTGGTATTGCTGGTTTTGGCGGATCAGCCGTTCGGTTTGATGAGGACCTTCATCGCGCCGCCCTTGCGCTCCACAAAGGTGGCCACAGCCTCGTGGACTTCTTCCATCGGGAAGTCGTGTGTGATCATCGTCTTGGCGTCGATCATGCCGGTGGACATCATGTCCAGCACGGCGGCGGTTACGTTGGGGTTGGCGCGGGAGCCATGCAGTGTGATCTGGTTCATGACCATCGTTTTTGTGGGGATCATGTGCTCGTCCACGGCGGGCATGGCTACAAAGGCCACGTGGCCGTTCTTCTTGGTGGCGTAGATGGTCTGTTTGAGGGCGTCGTCGGTACCAGCGCACTCGAACGCCTCGTCCACGCCCTTGCCGCCGGTCACGTCTCGGATGGCCTTGACGACGTCGTCGGTCTTTTCGTAGTCGATGACGACGTCGGCACCCATCTTTTTAGCAAGCTCCAGGCGGGCGCCGCGGCCCACCATGATGGTCTTGGAGCCGAGAGCCTTGGCGATCTGCATGGCGAAGTTGCCGATGGGGCCGGGGCCGATGACCACCGCCCAGCCGCCGGGCACGATGCCGGCCAGCTTGACCGACTGGTAGGCGGTGCCGGCGGTGTCGGCCAGCGAGGCCTCTTCAAAGCTCACATTGTCGGGCAGCTTCGTGACGCTCTTCACGTTGTAGGCGGCATACTCCGCGTAGCCGCCCTGGTAGGTGAAGCCGTAGTGGCGGTGGCCGGCGGCGGCGTTATTGTACGAAAGGCAGAGGTTGTAGTTGCCGCTCATACAGTTCTCGCAGGTGCCGCAGCCGCAGTGGGCCTCGCAGGCCACACGGTCGCCCACCTTAAATTCGGTGACGCCCTCGCCCAGCTCCACCACTTCGCCCGATACCTCGTGGCCGGCGATGAAGGGCAGGTAGGCGGGCCACATAGGCATGTAAGAGCCCTTGAAGACTTTCGGGTCGGAGCCGCAGATGGAGACGGCGCGCACCTTCAGCAGCACCTCTTTAAAGCCGGGTACCGGTTTGTCGACGGTTTGCACGCCGTATTCTTCGGGCGCGGTCATGACGATCGCTTTCATCGTTTCAGCCATTGTCCATACCTCCCAGGTGTTGGTGCCCAAAACCGCCGGGGGCGCTGCCCCGGCGGCGTGGGCCGTGTGTTTTTTTGATGGGTGTGACGGTTTGTGTATAAAGTGCAGCTTAGTCGATGAAGGTGCCGATGCGGTACAGCTCGTGCACGCTCTTCCAGCCCTCGCTCAGAGGCTCTTTCAGGCAGGGGGCGATCTCCTTGGGGTCACGCAGGGAGAACTTGGAGGGATCTGGCACGGTGCCGGCGGGGTAGGCTTTCAGGATATCCTCCACCATGTAGTGCAGGTACTCGCAGATGGCCAGGATGGCGCGCTTGACCTTGCGCGGGTCGCCCCGGGAGGGGAAGCCCACAACGCCTTCGGGGGTGCCGAAGCGTTCGATCCAGCGATGGCCCTCGGCCTCCTGCCACTTCTGCGGCCGGCGGTAGCTGTCCACCGATACGTCGTACACGCCGCCGTCCAGCATGCCCATGCTGACACTGTGGGCGTCCACGCACACGCTCATGTCGATCATATCGGGGAAGAGCAGCAGCGCGACCGAAGTCTCGGCTTCGTCGGCGTGGATGAAGGGGGTGGTGATGAAGTCCGGGCGTTCGTCGCCCAGGGGGTAGAAGAAGTCGCGCACGGCGCGATGCCATTCCACAACAGTGGCAAAGGCGGGCAGCTGGTAGCGTTTAAAGAACTCCTGGATGGCGCTCTCCAGCTCCCAGTCGTCGCCGTGATTGTTTACGAGGATAATCTTGCGGAAGCCGTCGTCCCACAGGCCCACCATCACATGGATGAGCATCTCCACAACGGCCTTCTCGCTGACGATGACCGTGCCCGGCATGCCCACAT
This sequence comes from Oscillospiraceae bacterium, assembly GCA_031548875.1. Taxonomy (GTDB): domain Bacteria; phylum Bacillota; class Clostridia; order Oscillospirales; family Ruminococcaceae; genus JAAYCI01. The sequence goes on along the minus strand of JAVBQQ010000052.1, from coordinate 18,697 downwards.
GGTGGTAGGGGTGGCCACCGTAGTTCAGCGGGGTCTGGGCCAGGGCCACCTCGTGGCCGGCCTTGGCGGTGGAGCGGCGCACGGCCTCGCAGATCTGCGTCACCATGAAGGTGTCAAGGCCGGAGTTGTTGTGGATGCCGTGGTTCTCCGTGCAGCCCAGCGGTACCAGAACGACGTCGTTCTTGCGGCGTTTTTCGATGACCTTGTTGCGGGGGGTGTTCTGGATGTAGGTGTTGGCTTTGCCCAGTTCCGAGGGGCTGGGGATCTCGAATTTCTCCTTCAAGACCTTGTCGACCTCTTCTTCGGGCATGTCCCAGATTTTTTTCTTGAGACGGCCGACTTCGCTGTCCTCGAAGATGATCTGCGGGTAATCGGTGGTCAGGAATTTTGGTTGTGCCATACTGGTAGAGCCTCCTTATGATGATAGTGTGATTTATAAGTGGATGACTTATACAAAAAGGTTGCCGGCGGGGCTTACAGGTCTTTGAACGCCTCGCTGGTGGCGATGATGGTGCGCAGGTAGCGCAGGCCGCGGGCGGCCTCCACATTTTCATCCCTGGCCACGCGGCTCTCGATGCTCAGCCACTCGTCGTAACCGATCTCGAGCAGCGAAGCCATCATGCGGTTGTAGTCGATCATGCCCATGCCGGGCACCAGACGGTTGGAATCCACCGCGTGGAAGTGGCCCAGCAACGGCCCGGCCGTTTTGATGGCGAGGGAGATGTCCTTCTCCTCGATGTTCATGTGGAAGGTGTCCAACAGGATCTTCAGCCCGTCCAGCTTGTAGCGCTTGATGAAATCCACGCAGTCCTGCGAGGTGGGCAGGTAGTTGTTCTCGTAGCGGTTGATGGCCTCCACTACAACAGGGACGCCGCGCCTGCCCGCAACATCCAGGTAGCGGCGCAGGTTCTCGGCGAAGCGGGCCTCCAAAAGCTCGAAGCGGGTGGCTTCGTCGATGTTGCCGCGCACGCACCCGATGATGACCTTGCCGCCGCAGATTTCGGCTGCGTCCAGGTACATACCCAGGCGGCGCAGCGCCTCGTCCACCACGTCGGGGTCTTCGTCGATGAGGGAGAGACCGTTTTGCACATACAGAGAACCGGTGCCCCAGGCTACCACCTCGATGCCGGCGTCGTCGCATGCCCTGCGCACAGCCTCGAAGTCCAAAAGGTTGCGGTCGCTCAGGTTATATTGCAATTCGATACCGTCGAACCCCATCTCTGCCGTGCGACGGATGGCGTCGTACAGATCCCCGCGAAGGAGGGTGGCGGCGGTGAGCGGAGCGGCCGGTGCGAATGTGGAAGATACTTTCAAGCAGAATAACCTCCTTCCAGCGATGAATTGAAGCAAATCGTGAGATTTGCGAGATACGCAAGTAATAAGTTACTTCTGCTCTATTTATATACCAATCATCACAGAATGTCAAGCAGTTTGGAATGGCTTTTCCGGATTCGTAAGCATTTTACAAATAGACAAAATTATGACGATAAAACGAATAACAGATAATTAAATTTTTAACAATCTTAAGCGAGACACTATGTGGCCAAATAAGTTGGCCGCGGGCGGAAGAAAAATGCAAGCAGGTTGTTACAGAGTGTTGACGAATACACATTGGGGCGGTATAATACTTCTTATATTATGAAGTGGGGAACCACAGGAGGCGGGCGGCGGTGCAACAACCGGGCGATGTGATGAACAATACCAAGCTGCGGATACTGACGGCGGCCATCAGCTGTTTTTCCTCGGCGGGCTACAAAGGATGCACCACGCGGCAGATCGCTGACCAGGCGGGCGTGAATGAATCGACGATATTTCGCGTGTTCGGCAATAAGAAGAATCTGATGCTGGAAGCGTTTTACATGCTGACGCCCGGCCCGGAAGACGTGGACATGTCCCTGCTTTCTTACGGCCAGGACGTGGAGAAGGACCTGCGCCTGCTCATCTGGAACTATGCCATGCTGCACCTGCCCCACATGCCGGCCTACCGCCTTTCGTTGAATGTTGACCTTGTGTATGACCGCGAAGTATACTACCGCTCGTTTGCCAAGATTGAGGGGCTCATCTCCCACATGGCCATCTACCTTGGCCAGTTGCACGCACAGGGGTACATCATCTCGGCCGATTTCACGGCTATATCGGAATACGTGAACGGGCTGGTGCTCACCAAGGCCACAGAGTTCCTGATTGCCGAGGACACATTGGGGGAACTTGACAGGTTTGTTGCCAAATATGCCGCACTGCTGGCCGAATACCTGCGCCCGGCCAATACGAGCGAGAGAGAAGAAGCGATATGAGCACGAATTCGAGCCTGAAAGAAACGACGCACCGGAACATCCTGGCTTCGGCGCTAAAGGTATTTTCCCACAAGGGATACAACGACGCGACCATCAAAGAGATCCACGAGCTGGCCGGCTGCAACGCGCTGACCGTCTTCCGCCATTTTAAGGACAAAGAGACGCTGTTCTACAGCGTGGTGGATGCCTACAAGGACATCGATGCCTCGGCGCTGGAGACGGGTATCGCCATCTCTCCGGACGACCCCGAGCCAGGCCTGCACCAGCTGGCCGAGCTGTATTTCAAGATCCTGTTTGCCGACAACCTCGACATCCTACGCATCTTCATCAACGAGTGCACTGCCTTTCCCGCCCTGCGCAAGGATGCGTGGTTCATCTCACCCGTGCTGCAGGCGGATTTTATCCGCCGCGTGACGGCGGCCGGCTTCTCGGGCGACGCCCGCTATGCGGAACTGTTCGTGGGGTATGTCACCCGGCTGTGTCTCGAGTTCAACACCCACGACCGCGTGTGGGACTACAGCGATGCCCTGCTGGATACCTTTTACCAGAAGATGAACCGCGAGGTAGTGCTGATGGGCGACATGCTGCAGCGCGCCACCCAACCGGCCGGGGCCTGAACCACCGACGGGACTGGCGTTCCCGCCGTGGACGCCCCTGCGAGAAAAGCTTGCATCGGGCGGAAAGCTGTGCTATAATCCCCTTGTACGCAACCAACGGAGAGAGTGGGCTCAGCCCGCTCTTTTGCCGTGTATAGGGGAATTTGCATCCGCGCCGTGGCAGGGGCCGCGCGCGGCAGACCGGAAGGAGGCCACGCGGTGGCAAAGCGTGCGGCAGAGCGGGCGGACGGCCCCCGGCGCGGCGGCGTGGCGGCCGCGGCCGAAGCGCTGGTGCGCCCTGTGGTGGAGGGGATGGGCCTGCGCCTGTGGGACCTGCGCTACGAAAAGGAAGGGCCCGAATGGTTCCTGCGGGTGCTCATCGACCGCGACACGCCTATAGACACCGATGCCTGCGAGGCGGTGAGCCGCGCCATCGACCCCCTGCTGGACGAGGCGGACCTTATAGAGCACGCGTACTACCTGGAGGTGGGCAGCCCCGGCCTGGGCCGAAAGCTTGCGCGCGACGAGCATTTCACCCGCATCGCCGCCATGGGGGGCCAAAAGATAGAGTTGAAGCTGTACAGGGCGGACGAAGCCGGCCGCAAGGTGCTGGCTGGCATCCTTGTTGGATATGAGGATGGCGTCATCGAACTCGAACTGCCTGAAGGCCCCGTGCGCGTCGAGCGCAAGGCTGTGAGCATCGCGAAACTGTGCGACGACGAGGACCTGTTTGGCTAAGGCCGTGCCAGGGCAGGTTTTGGCCGACAGGGTATTACAAAATAGACAGGCATTGCCTGTGCGCTTGCGCTATAGTGGTTAAGGATAATAAAGAACAAGTATCTGATACAGAGAGAGGAACGCATGAACGAAGAACTGTTTGGAGCGCTCGAGTCGCTTGAAAGGGAGCGGGGTATTTCGGCGGAGTACCTGCTGGAAAAGGTGAAGAACGCCATTGCCATCGCCGTGAAGAAGGACTATGAGGTGGAGGACGAGAACGTCTCTGTGACGCTGGACCCCGCCACCGGCGCTTTTGAGGTACGGCTGTTGCAGGACGTGGTGGACGAGGTGGAGAACCCCCACACCCAGATCCTGCTGGCGGACGCCAAGAAGAAGGACAAAAAGGCCAAGGTGGGCGACCAGGTGGAAACCCTGCTGCAAACCAAGGATTTTGGGCGCATTGCGGCCCAGACGGCCAAACACGTCATCCGCCAGGGCATCCGCGAGGCTGAGCGCAGCCAGATGTACACCGAGATGCAGTCCAAGAGCCACGAGATCGTTACCGGCGTGGTGACGCGGGTGGATCCGGTGCGCGGCATCGTGGCGCTGGAAATAGGTAAGAACGAGGCCATTCTGCCGCGCAACGAGCAGGTGCCCGACGAGGTTTTGCGCGAGGGCGAGCGGGTGAAGGTGTACGTGGTGGACGTGGCCGTTACCGAGCGCGGCCCCCGCGTGATGATCAGCCGTACCCATCCGGGGCTTGTGAAGCGCCTGTTCGAGATGGAGGTGCCGGAGGTGTTCGACGGCACCGTGGAGATACGCGCCATCGCCCGCGAGGCCGGCCAGCGCACCAAGCTGGCCGTGTCCAGCAAGGATCCCAACGTGGACCCGCGCGGCGCCTGCATCGGCGCACATGGTTCCCGTGTGGCGGGCATCGTGGACGAGCTGGGCGGCGAGAAGATAGATGTGGTGCTGTTCAGCGAAGATCCCGAGGAGTTCATTGCCGCGGCGCTGAGCCCGGCCAATGTGCTGAAGGTGGAGCTGTTGGAGGGTGAGGGCAAGAACTGCCGCGTCACCGTGCCGGACAACCAGCTGTCGCTGGCCATCGGCAACCGCGGTCAGAACGCACGCCTGTGCGCCCGGCTCACCGGGTACAACATCGACATCCGGCCCGAGAGCGGCTACTACGGCGAGGAAGACGAAGCCGAAGAGCCTGAAGAGGAAACCGGCGAGGAATAAAACCGGGGCCTTTAAAACCCCATAAACCGGGAGGCATGCTTGCCACAGAAAAAGATACCCATCCGCCGCTGCGTGGGCTGCGGCGAAGGGAAGCCGAAGAAGGAACTGGTGCGGGTGGTGCGCACGGCCGAGGGGGATATCTCGCTGGATCCCACCGGGCGCAAGGCTGGCCGCGGGGCGTACCTCTGCCACAGCGCGGACTGCCTTGCCAAAGCGCGCAGACGCAAGAGCCTGGAGCGGGCGTTTGCGGCGCCCATACCCCCCGAGGTGTACGATAAGCTGCAGGCTGAGATGGAGCGTGAAGATGGGGGATAGCCTGTTTTTTGCGCTCTCGCTGTGCAGGAAGGCCGGGGCGCTCACCATCGGGTTTGACGCCGTGACCGAAAAGGCCGCCAAAGGCGAAGCCAGGCTGCTTTTGCTGGCGCGGGACCTTTCGGACAAGACCCGTGCACGCATCCTGCGGGCCGTAGAAAACTGCCCGGCGCACACGCTGCCCTACACACAGGACGAGCTTTCGTCCATCACCAAAAAGCCGGCGGGGGTGCTCGCCGTAACCAATGAAGATCTGGCCGCGCTGTGCCTTGCCAAACTGGCTGCGCGGGCCGAGGAGGAAACAGTTTGATCATCAAGTACAAACTCAACGATGTGGCCAAAGACCTGGGCATGCAGAACAAGCAGGTGGCGGACATGCTGCATGACCGTTTCGGCGGTGAGGCCAAAAAGCATGCCACCCCGCTTACCGAAGAAGAGCTGGACTTTTTGTTCGAGCGCTATACCAAGGATGCGGAAGTGGACAACTTTGAGGAGTATCTGGCCAGCGCGCCTCCCCCAGCGCCGAAGCCCAAGGCCGAAAAACCGGCCAAGGAGAAATCGGCCACGGGCATGCTGGCCAAGCCCGGTGTGCCCGCAAAGCCGGGTGCACCCGCAAAGCCGGCGGCACCCGGCCAGCAGCAGCCGGCGGCAAAGCCCGCCGCCGACGCGCACCGCCCCGAGCACAAGCACCAGCCGCCCAAAAAGCGGGACGGTCTTGGGCGCATCCGCGATGTGAAGGACAAGCCGGACAAGCCGGACGCGCCCAAGCGCGAGGTGGTGACCCGTACCATCGAGACGCGCTCTGTGGACGTGAACCTGGATAAATTCAACGAGCGGTACACACAGCTAGCTTCCTCGCAGGGCGATGATAACCGCCGCAAGCCCACGCAGAACCGCCAGAAGCTGCGCCAGGGCAACCGCAACCGTCAGGTGCCCTTTGCCAAAAAGCGGGAGACAGAGGCCGAAAAGCTGCAGCGCATCCAGTTGGAGAAGGCCCGCAAGGCCCAGCTGCGCATCTCCATCCCGGACGAGATCACCGTGGGCGAGCTTGCCAGCCGCCTGAAGGTGAACGCCGCCAAGCTCATCAAGAGGTTGATGGGTTTGGGTGTAATGGCCAGCGTGTCTGATGCGATCGATTACGACACGGCCGCCACAGTGGCCGAAGAAATGGGCGCTAGGGTGGAGCGCGAGGTGCGCGTTACCATCGAGGAACGCTTGTTTGAGGTGGACGAGGACCGCGAGGAGGATATGGAACCCCGCCCGCCGGTGGTGGTGGTCATGGGCCACGTGGACCACGGCAAGACATCCATCCTGGACGCCATCCGCGCCACAAGTATCGCCGAGGGCGAGGCGGGCGGCATCACCCAGCACATTGGCGCGTACCAGGTGCAGAAGGACGGCAAGAAGATCACCTTTCTGGACACGCCCGGCCACGAGGCGTTCACCTCCATGCGCGCGCGCGGCGCCAACCTCACCGACATCGCGGTGCTGGTGGTGGCCGCCGACGACGGCATCATGCCGCAGACCATCGAGTCGATCAACCATGCCAAGGCCGCGGGCGTGGCCATCATCGTGGCCATCAACAAGATGGACAAGGAAGACGCCAACCCCGACAAGATCAAGCAGCAGCTGACCGAGCACGAGCTGGTGCCTGAGGAGTGGGGCGGCGACGTGGTGGTGGTACCCGTTTCGGCCAAGACCGGAATGGGCATCGAAGACCTTCTGGAAATGATCAACCTGACCTCTGAAGTGCGCGAGCTGACAGCGAACCCCAACCGCCGTGCGAAGGGTGCGGTCATCGAGGCGAGGCTGGACAAGGGCCAAGGCCCGGTAGCCACCATCCTGGTGCAGAAGGGCACCCTGAACAAGGGCGATGTGGTGATTGCCGGCACCTCTGTGGGCCGGGTGCGCACCATGCGCGACGCCGACGGCAATATGCTTGAAACGGCCGGCCCCTCCACCCCGGTGGAGATCACCGGCCTGACCGACGTGCCCGCCGCGGGCGATATCTTCGACGCGGTTGAGGACGAGCGCCTGGCCCGCGAGCTGGCCGACCGGCGCAGCGCCGCCGCGCGCGAGGAGCAGCTGGGCCAGTACACCAAGGTGACGCTGGACAACCTCTTCAGCCAGATTGCCGCCGGCGAGATGAAGCAGCTTTCCATCATCGTGAAGGCCGACGTGCAGGGCAGCGCTGAGGCGGTGCGCCAGAGCCTGGAGAAGATAACGAACGAAGAGGTGCGCGTCAAGGTCATCCACACCGGTGTGGGCGCCATCAACAAGAGTGACGTGATGCTTGCCAGCGCTTCGGGCGCCATCATTATTGGCTTTAACGTGCGGCCGGACCCCGTGGCCACGGCCGACGCCGCCCAGGACGGCGTGGAGATGCGCATGTACCGCGTCATCTACGACGCGATAAACGACGTGGAAGACGCCATGAAGGGCATGCTTACGCCCAAGATCCGCGAGGTGGAGCTGGGCCGCATCGAGGTGCGCCAGGTGTACAAGGTGAGCAGCGTGGGTACCATTGCCGGCTGCTACGTGCTGGACGGCAAGGTGCAGCGCAACGCCAAGATCCGCGTGGTGCGCGACGGCATCGTGATGGCCGAGGATGAGATAGACTCGCTGCGTCGCTTTAAAGACGACGTGAAAGAGGTAGCCCAGGGCTACGAGTGCGGCATTGCGCTGGAGAAGTTCTCCGACCTCAAAGAGGGCGACATCTTCGAGGCGTACGTGCTGGAAGAGTACCGCGACTGACACGGCCCTGCGTCGTGAGCCAAAGGGGGCTTTTCGATGGCGAAAAAGCCTGTTTCCAAGAACATATCCCGCCTGAACGAGGACATCCGCCGGGAGCTGGTGGATATCATCGGCGGCATGAAGGATCCGCGCCTTTCGGCCGGCATGCTCACCGTCACCCGTGTGGAGACGGCGCCCGACCTTTCCAGCGCGCGGGTGCACGTGAGCGTGATGGGCGAAGGCGCCAAAATCACAAAGGACGCCGTGGACGCGCTGGTGCACGCGAAAGGGCATGTGCGCAGCGAGATCGCCTCGCGCATGCACATCCGCCGCGCGCCGGAGCTGCTCTTTGTGGAGGACGACGGCGCCGCCTATGCCGACCACATCAATCGGATGCTGAAGGATCTGTAAACGAGGGACCCTATGAACGAACAAATCGATATACCGGGCGCGATCAGCCTGCTGGTGAAGGCGGAGAACATCCTGTTCGTCTGCCACAAAAACCCAGACGGGGACACACTGGGCGCGGCCGGGGCGCTGTACTGGACGCTGCGTACGCTTGGCAAGCGCAGCGCCGTTTATTGTGAGGACGCCATCCACGAACGGTACGAGTACATGGCCATGGAACAGTTTCACGGCCAGTTCGAGCCGGGGTTCATCGTGGCGGTGGACATCGCCGGCCAGCAGCTGTTTGGGGACAAAAACCCCGAGTACGCCGAGAACGTGGACCTGTGCATCGACCATCATGAGTCCAACACCGGTTATGCGGTGCACACACTGCTGGACGTAGAGGCCGCGGCTACCTGCGAGATCGTGTATGACATGATCCTTTCCATGGGCGTGCAGATCGACGAACGCATCGCGAACTGTTTGTACACAGGCGTTTCTACCGATACGGGCTGTTTCCGCTTCACCAACACCACAGCCCGCAGCCACCTGGTGGCCGCCCGCCTGATGGAGCTGGGCGCGGACATACAGATGCTGAACGAGCTGCTGTTCGAGAACAAGTCCAAGCAGCGCATGGCCATCGAGCAGCTGGCGCTTTCCACGCTGGAATACCACTTCGAGGGCGTGTGCGCGCTCATCTGCCTCACCCGCGACCAGATCGACCGCATCGGCGTGGAGGACGGGGAGCTGGAGGGCATCACCTCGTTGCCGCGCTCCATCGAGGGTGTCATCGTGGGCATTACCATGCGGCAGCAGCCTACGGGCAGCTACAAGATCAGCGTGCGCACCAAGGTGGGGCTGGACGCCACGGCCATCTGCGAGGGGCTGGGCGGCGGCGGGCACAGGCAGGCCGCCGGCTGCGAGGTGATTGGCGGAATGGACTTTGCCAAGGAAGCCATACTGAAAGAGACAAAGCGTGTGCTGGACGCCGCGCACGCCGCCGAACAAGCAGTACTGGCGTGAACGGCATATTTGTGGTGGACAAGCCTGCGGGGTTCACCTCCTTCGATGTGGTGGCCAAGATGCGGGGCATCTGCGCCACCAAAAAGATTGGCCACGGCGGCACGCTGGACCCCATGGCAACCGGTGTGTTGCCCGTATTTGTGGGCCGTGCCGCCAAAGCGGTGGACCTGCAGCCGAGGCAGGACAAAACATACGAGGCCGTTGTGCTGTTTGGCGTTGCCACAGATACCGGTGACGTGACCGGAGAGGTGCTGCGGCGGGACGATGTGGCTGTTGGCCGCCGGCAGGTGGAGGCCGCGCTGCCCGCTTTTGTGGGCACGCGCAGCCAGTTGCCGCCCATGTACAGCGCCGTCAAGCTGGACGGAAAACCCCTGTACAAATATGCCCGCGCAGGCGAGCAGGTGGAACGCAAACCCCGGGAGATTGCTATCCACGGCATCGAATACCTGGGCGAAGAGGGCGAGAACCGCCATAAACTGCGGGTGCACTGCTCCAAGGGGACGTACATCCGTGTGCTGGCCGAAGAGTTGGGCGACGCGCTGGGCGCGCCGGCCACATTGGCCGCCCTGCGGCGCACCGGCGCCGGCGCGTTCGGTATCGGGCAGGCGCACACGCTGGACGAGATACAGGCCGCCCGTGACGAGGGGCGGCTGCACGAGCTTCTGCTGCCGTTGGAGCGGGTGTTCGAAGATCGGGCGTGCCTTACGGTAGACGACACAGCGGCCGGCCGGCTATTGAACGGCGCACCTGTGTACCGGGTGCGGGGCGAGCCGGGATGTTGCCGCATCCACACGCAAGGCGGCACTTTTTTGGGTATTGGCACCCTGCGGGAAGACGGTACCCTGCAGGCGGAAAAGCTGTTCTGCGAGCGGGACTGAGGACGCCCGCGGCATATGTTCCTGGAAAAGAGAGGGGGAGGGCGTACTGCGCATCGTCATCAAGGGCGGATACAATGGCAAGAAGAACGGCACGGCCCTCGCCCTGGGATATTTTGACGGCCTGCACATCGGCCACGAAGCGGTCATCAAATCGGCCCGGGAGTATGCGGAGGCCCATGGCCTGGACAGCGGCGTATTCACCTTCACGGTGGACGACGGCCGCCCGTTGAAGGGCAGGCAGGTATTGTCGTTGGCGGCCAAGCATGAGGAACTGGACCGTCTGGGTGTGGTGTACTGCTTCGAGCCGCCCTTCTCCAGCATCCGGAACCTCTCCCCGCGGGAGTTCTTTACCCAGTGCCTGCTGGGCGAATACCAGGCCAAGGCGCTGTTTTGCGGTCCCAACTACGGGTTTGGCGCGAGGCGCACAGGCGATATCCAGATGCTGGGCGAACTGTGCGACGAGTTCGGCGTAAAGCTCGTGGTGACGCCGCTTACCTTCTGGCGGGGCCAGCGGGTGAGCTCCACCCGCATTCGCGAGGCATTGGGCAACGGCGCCATAGAGGATGTGAACGCCATGCTGGGTCGCCCGTATGAGGTGGATTTCCCGGTGCAGCACGGCCGCAAGCTGGGCAGCACGCTGGGCTTCCCCACGATCAACCAGTATTTTCCCAGCGCCATGCAGCCCCCGCGCGAAGGGGTGTATATCACCGAGACGGTGGTGGACGACGTGAAGATGCCGTCGGTGACCGGCTATGGCAACCGCCCCACCGTGAACGGCACCGAGCCTACCTGTGAGACGTTCATTCCCGGCTATAGCGGCGATTTGTACGGCAAGCATGTGCGGGTGCTGTTCCACAAGCGCATCGCGGCCACCCGCAAGTTCGAGTCTACCTCGGCGCTGGCGGAGGCCGTGCTGGCCTGGGCAGAAGAGGCCAAGGCATACCTGGCCGACCAAGGGCGCACCCCGCGTGAACGGCTGCGTCCCCTGTGAGGACGGTGTGCAAAAATAAGCCCGCGGCAAGCCTTGTAATCGGCGGGTAGGTGTGCTAAACTATATAAGTCTCGCCGGGGTTTTGCACCCGGCTGGCGATACCTCTGCACAGTGGGCGGCATGTCTCCTGAGATATCTCACCCTCACCGGGCAGCGGGCGAATACGCGGCGGCGCGGCGCGCCACCGCAAAAAAGGAGAACTGGATATGCAGGACAAGAACGACATCATCAAAGAGTATGCCGTGCACGAGGGTGACACCGGATCCCCGGAAGTGCAGATCGCACTGCTCACTGCGCGCATCAACCACCTTACCGAGCACAGCAAGCAGAACCCGAAGGACCACCATTCCAACCGCGGGCTGCTCAAGCTGGTGGGCCAGCGCCGCAACCTTCTGAAGTATCTGCAGAAGAAGGACGTGGAACGCTACCGCACACTCATCGCGAAGCTCGGCCTGCGCAAATAAGTACGCAAGACCTGGAAGCAGGGGCAGGCCCCCCGCTTTCGGGTCGTTTTTTGCAAAACGCGTTTCAAACCAGACGAACCGACACACAGGGCCAAAACGGCGAAGTTTAGCAATGAATGCAGGGCGCCACAGGATGTGGCGTTTTGCACTGATTGCTAAAGCCTTCGCCCGGCGCCCCAACCAACCGATGGGAGGAACAAACTGTGAGCGAAGCCATGAGCAAGAAGGAGACTTTTCCCAAATACAAGGTTTTTAAAACCGAGCTAGCCGGCCGGCCGCTGGTTGTGGAAACCGGCAAGATGAGCGGGCTTTCCAATGGCAGCTGCTTTATCCGCTATGGCGAAACCTGTATCCTGTGCAACGTCACCATGAGCGAGCGGCCCCGCGAGGGTATCGACTTTTTCCCGCTTAGCGTGGATTTTGAAGAAAAACTGTACGCTGTGGGCCGCATTCCCGGCTCGTTCATGCGCCGCGAGGGCCGCCCGGGCGAAAAATCGGTGCTTACCAGCCGCGTCATCGACCGCCAGATCCGCCCGCTGTTCCCCAAGGACATGCGCAACGACGTGGCCATGGTGATGACAGTGATGAGCGTGGACCAGGATTGCAGCCCGGAAGTGGCCGGCATGATCGGCACCTCCATCGCGCTGTCCATCTCGAACATCCCCTGGCATGGCCCCATCGCCGGTGTGATAGTGGGCCTTGTGGACGGCGAATTGGTGGTGAACCCCACTGAGGCCCAGCGCGAGGTGAGCGATCTGGCGTTGACCGTGTCGGCGTCTGAGAAAAAGATCGTGATGATCGAGGCCGGTGCCAACGAAGTGGACGAGGCCACGATGATGAAGGCCATCATCCTGGCGCACGACGAGATCAAGAAGGTCATCGACTTCATCGGCAGCATCGTGGCCGAGATCGGCAAGCCCAAGATCGAGTTCCCCTCCATGCATCTGGACGACGACCTGTTCGAAGAGGTGAAGCGTGACTACCTTGACCGCTTCAAGCACGCCATGGACACCGACGACAAGAACGTGCGCGACGAACGCCTGGCTCCCATCGAGGATGATTTGTTGGATCGCTATTCCGAAGAGTGGGGCGACAGCGTGGTGGACGCGCTGATGTACAAGATGCAAAAGGTCGTCGTACGTCGCTGGCTGCTGGACGACGGCAAGCGCGTGGACGGCCGCGGCATCGACGAGATGCGCCCGCTGGCCGCCGAGGTGGGCATCCTGCCGCGCACACACGGTAGCGGTATGTTCACCCGCGGGCAGACCCAGGCCCTCACCATCGCCACCCTGTCCACCACGCGTGATTCGCAGATCATGGACGACCTTTCCACCGAGGACCGCAAGCGCTACATGCACCACTACAACTTCCCGCCCGATTCGGTGGGCGAGGCCCGCGCCCCGCGCAGCCCAGGCCGCCGCGAGATCGGCCACGGCGCGCTTGCCGAGCGGGCGCTGCTGCCCATGCTGCCCCCGGTGGAGGAGTTTCCTTATTCGATGCGCCTTGTGTCCGAGATCCTCTCCTCCAATGGCTCCACCAGCCAGGCGGCCATCTGCGGCTCATCGCTGGCCCTTATGGACGCCGGCGTGCCTATCAAAGAGCCGGTGGCCGGCATCTCCTGCGGCCTCATCAGCGAGGGCGACCGCTGGATGACCATGCTGGATATCCAAGGCGTGGAAGACTTCCACGGCGACATGGACTTTAAAGTGGGCGGCACCCAGAACGGCATCACCGCTATCCAGATGGACATCAAGCTGGACGGCCTGACCTATGAGATCGTGGAAGAAGCGCTGGAAAAATGCCGCAAGGCGCGCTTGTACATCCTCGACGAGATCTTCAAGCCGGTCATCGACGGCCCGCGCGAGGAGCTGAGCAAGTACGCGCCCAAGATGCTTTCCATCACCATCGATGTGGACAAGATTCGCGACGTCATCGGCAAGGGTGGCAAGGTCATCCAGGAGATCCAGGCTACCAACAACTGCAAGATCGACGTGGAAGAGGACGGCCGCGTGCACATCTCGGCCATAGATATTGAGGATGCCCGCCGCGCGCTGCATACGGTGAAGACCATTGTGGAGGACCCGGAGATCGGCGCCATCTACAAGGGCCGCGTCACCCGCCTGATGACCTTCGGCGCGTTTGTGGAGATCGCGCCCGGCAAGGAAGGTCTCGTGCACATCTCAAAGCTCGACCAGAAGCGCGTGGAGCGCGTAGAAGATGTTGTGGCCGTGGGCGACGAGCTGCTCGTCAAGGTCACCGAGATCGACCAGCAGGGCCGCATCAACCTCTCCCGCAAGGACGCCCTGGCCGACCTGGCCGCAAAGCAGGGCTAAACAACCTGTTGCGAGAGCACAATATGCACATGGAAACAGGGGTGTCCACCCGTTGGGCACCCCTGCTTTTTTATGCCCTCGACCGCGAAACGCCGGGGGCCGGGACGCAAAAATCCGCCGCCCGTCTGTAATACGGGCGGCGGATGCCTTTTCATTGGATATGCGCCAAACGCTTTCGCGTTGCAGGAAAAGTATTTGGGTTGCCTTTCTTCAGAATATATTTCGCCGGATAACGACTTCTTGTGAAAGAGGTTCCTTTGAATGTGCTGTTCTAAAGGTCAGCCTTTCCCAGTGCTGTTCTTCCTTTCTGTACTCTCTGCTTTAAAATTCCTCAGGATCTGGAAATCTGCCGGGTCGCTTCACAGCGATTACAGGTCATCGGATCTTTGTTGTTTGGCAGATCGACGAATGAACCGGGCTTTGTAGCCAATCAGGTCTTTTGTGGCGGTTCATCCCGCACGTACGGTTGTAGCCGCTGGCGGCCGACCGAATGCAACTGTCATACTTTCAGGATGGAAACTATAACTTTGCTTTCGAAGCGTCATCCGTTGGTAAGGCGCCAAGGCATGGTGGCCGCCGGTTGTGGAAACCCGGAAAGGATGGCCGCCCGATGGGCCCTAGGTAGCGTTGAGACGTTTGGTAAAACAAGCTTCCTGCTTTTGGGGACGCTGTTCCACTGAAACCGGTTTTCCTGCAGTGGCGGGCTTACCACGCCGCACCCTGCGGGAAAAGCCATCTGGCCTGCCGGGCTAGGGTCCCGGCTCCGATTCAGTTGGCAGAACGATTTCCCGCGCTGGCTTTCTCTACTATGATGACCGGCGGCCCCTCGTTGCACTTTTTTGACCCATGGCGCCTTTCCTCTGACTCATGACTGACGCATCAATCATCCTGAAGGTTGGTTTGCCGTGTGCCCGCGCCGGAGCTCAGTATTTGCCGGATGCTCATTCTCAACTTGGAATTGAAGTGAAGCGCTTGCGGGAGTTACTCGTTCTGCCCCAACTGAATGGGTTCTTCTGGCTGGAACATCGGTATCACCCCTTTCCTTTTGGTATCCTTATGATAGCACAGGGGCAGCTATAAATCTATTGGCAAACTGCATGAGAATTGCTGTGATGTATGTGCAAACCACCAAAACAGTAAGGCGCATTCAAGAGAATTATAGCAAAATCGACCGATAACTACCTGCGAAAAAAGACTGTCAAGGGCATGTGCGGATAAAAAATCCCCCGGTATTCCGGGGGATGACGGACTTTGGTTTTAGATAGCGGCAGAATCCTCTTCCTCTTTCATGGAGGCGAAGCATTCACTGCAGTAGACGGGGCGGTCTTCGCGGGGCTTGAAGGGCACCTTTGCCTCCTGGCCGCACTGGGCGCAGGTGGCGGTGTGCAACTCGCGGTTGCCACGGCCGGCGGCCTTGCGGGTGTCGCGGCAGGTCTTGCAGCGCTGGGGCTCATTCTCGAAGCCCCGGCTGGCGTAAAACTCCTGCTCGCCTGCGGTGAACACGAACTCCTGGCCACAGTCCTTGCATACTAAGGTCTTGTCTTCGTACATTGCTGGATTCTCCCTTGATAAGTTTTTGCCCGCGAAGAGTTCAGACCGACCCTTGGCTCTACGGCCGGTCCGAAGACCTGCCGGTCGCGCTTCCGGAAAACGGAACCGCTGAGGGACCAATGCTCTGGCATTCCATCTACTTATGGGCATATCGTTTTCAAAGCAGGATGCTTTGCAAACTACGACTTCAGCTTGCGGCGGGCCCGCAACAGGGCGTTCTCCACCGACTTGGGTGGTTGACCCATGCGCCGCGCGATCTCTTTGCGGGGGTAGCCGGCCAGTGCAAGGCGCAGCACCGTGCGCTCCAGTGGGGAAAGACGGGTATGCATGCGGCTCAAGGTGATGGAAACCTGCTCGTTCAGGATGGCCTGGTCTTCGGGACCGGGGATGCTCGCACTCTCGTTCAGGGGGACGCTCTGGTTCAGTGGAGCGTGCTTTTTGCGTCCGGCCGTTTTTTGCGCCGAGGAGATCGCGTTCTGGATGCAGATGGCGGAGTAGGTGGAAAAAGAAGCAGCGCTGTCCTCGCGATAGTGCTCTATAGCGTGGAAAAGGCCGATGAGCCCCTCCTGTACGGCGTCGTCAAAATCTAGCCCGGGGCCGGCGGCGCGGGCGGCCAGATGGCGCACCAAGTCCATGCGGCGTGCAATGATAGCGGCCAGCGCTGGTTCGCTGCCGTTTCTGGCTGCCTGTATTTCTTCGTACGATATTTCGCCCATGCAATCCCTGCATCCCTTGCCAATAATCCTCTACATTGTACTTAGGATGGGGATAAAAGTCAATATAGCATACATTTTATATGAATACTTGCGCACGTGCGCCGGCAGGTCGGCAGAAGGGAAGAACGGACCGCATCTTTTTGGCAGATACTCTATGACAAATAGAAACAAGACGAAAGAAAGAACTATTTTAAGAAAAGAAACGCTAAAAACGTGGAGAAAGGGGCGTGCGCTGGCGGCGCACAAGGCAGGCAGAGTGTACGACATTTCGACAATTTAGCCAAAAAAACGGGCAAAATTTCAGTTGACCGAGCAACGACGCGCTTTCGTTGCAATTGGCGGCAATACATGATAAAATATATAAGAATAGTATGATAGACTGTAAAAAACAGATGGATACACACATATACGACATGCACAAGCGAAATTGGGGGGCAGTGGAATGGGAAATGTGTTTTCGCAGGATGGGCGCCACGCCAGTTTTTCGTGGGATAAGCTGGGGGACATCAAAGAGGGCCGCGGCCAGCTGGGCGAGGAGATGCCGGTGCTGGTGTACCGGCTGATGCAGTTCACCATGCTGGATGTGCTGACGAAGGGGTTGGGTGAAGAGGAGGCCAATGAGTATTTCCGCCGCGCGGGACTTTTGGCCGGGGCGGAGTTTGCACACAATGCGCTGGACCTGACGGTGGAGTTCGACGCGTTTGTGGCGGAACTTCAGCGCCAGTTGCGGGAGCTGAAGATCGGCATCCTGCGCATGGAGGCGTTCGACTCGCAGAGCGGGGAGATCGTGCTCACTGTGGGAGAGGATCTGGACTGCAGCGGCCTGCCGGTGACCGGGGAAAATGTATGCACATATGACGAGGGTTTCATTGCCGGCATACTGGAGGCATACACCGGCAAGCGCTACGATGTGCACGAGGTGGATTGCTGGGCCAGCGGCGACCGCGTGTGCCGTTTCCGCGGGGTGCAGCAGGCGGATGGCAACAGCTGAATATTGAAGGCCGGCAACGCCCGGCAGGGGGGTGGTGGCGCATGGACAAACCGGCAAAAGAGCTGTTTGACTATCTGCAAAACTTGTTGTATGCGCCCAAAAAGGCCTGCCTGGACCTGGATGCGTTAGGTGAGGAGAACAGGCAGCTGGGCGAGGGGATGCAGTTCGTGGGAAATTGCATTCTGGAAGCGCGGGCGTTTGCCGAGGCGCTGGCCGTGGGCAACCTGAGCGCACCGCTGCCCTCGCCCCAGAACGAACTGGCAGCCCCGCTGAAAGCGCTGCACGCGTCGCTGAAGCATCTGGCCTGGCAGTCGCAGCAGGTGGCAAAGGGTGATTACCAGCAACGGGTGGATTTTTTGGGCGAGTTTGCCGATGCATTCAATACCATGACGGCCCAACTGGACCAGCGGCAGACGGCGCTGGAAAAGGAGATACAGAACACACGGCGCAAGACGCGCGCGCTGGAACAGAGCAATAGCCTGTTGGAGGCCATCATGCACCGCATCCCGCAGTGGATCGTCGTGATGAGCCTGGAGAGCGATGAGACAGTGTTCCTGAATAATTCCGCGGCCGTAGTGCTCGACAAGGGCGGCCTGCTGGCCGATTCCCTGCGCAGTTGGGTGGTGGAGCAGACGCACCGCATGGCAGACGGCGAGCCCCAAGGCCCGGTGGAACTGAGATTGGCCGGTGAGAAGCAGGTGGGCTATTACTCGGTGGTGTCCTATCCCATCCAGTGGAAGGGCCTGAGCGCCGTAGCGCATGTATTCACCGACGTGAGCGCCGAACGCGAACGGGTGCACACGCTGGAGGGGTACGCCTTCCAGGACATGCTCACGTCCATTCCCAACCGGCACTATGGAATGCAGGTCCTGGAGGAATGGGCGCGCGAGGGGCGCGGGTTTTGCATCTGCTTTGCAGACCTGGACAACCTGAAATATGTGAATGACAGCTTTGGCCACAAAGAGGGCGACCGCTTCCTCATCATGGCAGCGCGTGTCCTCATGGCGTTCTGCGAGGGGTGCGTGGCCAGCCGCCTGGGCGGAGACGAGTTCATGGTGCTGGCCGAGGGATTCACCTATGAGCAGGCGGCTGCGCGCATGGCGGAGATGAGCGCCCTTCTGCACGAGCAGAGCGAAGAGGAAAAGTTGCCATACAAGTACAATATCAGTTATGGCATCGTGGAGGTGGAGAGTGGCCGCAGCATGGATGTGAGCGCCCTTTTGAGCCTGGCCGACGAACGGATGTACCAATACAAGCGCGCCCGCAAACGCGACGATTTTGCCCGGCGCGGCCCGGCGGAGGACAACGTCCCACCCGGCAAGTGACCGGGATGGTGCGGTTATTGGTCACTGATTAAAAGAGAACTCCACTGCCGGATGGCGGTGGAGTTCTTGTTTGTGGTTTTTGGGGACAAGGGGGGGCGCCGGCGGGGATGTTCGTCCGCCTATTTAGAAGGACTGTCGTGGGGGGGC
>JAVBQQ010000047.1:0-11156 GCA_031548875.1 Oscillospiraceae bacterium | reverse complement strand
ATATTTCTGAATCTTGCCGCTGGCCGTCATGGGGAAGCCCTCCATAAACCGGATATAGCGGGGGCATTTGTGGCGCGCCATGCGGCTGAGAAAGTATTCCTTCACGTCCTCCTCGGTCAGTGTCTCGCCATCCCTCACGACAATGCAGGCCATGATCTCCTCGCCGTACTGCTTGCTGGGCACGCCGATCACCTGCACGTCCTTGACCTTGGGGTGAGCGTATAAAAACTCCTCGAGCTCTTTGGGGTAGATGTTTTCACCGCCGCGGATGATCATATCCTTGATGCGGCCGGTGATCTTGTAGTAGCCGTCCTCGCCACGTATGGCAAGGTCGCCCGAGTGCAGCCAGCCGTCGGCGTCCAGCACCTGGGCCGTGGCCTCGGGCATCTTGTAATAGCCCTTCATCACGTTGTAGCCCCGGGCACAGAATTCGCCGGGTACGCCGTCGGGCAGTTCCTCGCCTGTTTCGGGGTCGGTCACCTTGCACTCGATGAAGGGCAGCGGCCGCCCCACGGTGGACACCCGGTGCTCCAGCGAATCGGAAGTGCGGGTCTGGGTGCAGCCGGGCGACGTTTCGGTGAGGCCGAACACGATGGTGATGTCGCGCATATTCATCTCTTCCACCACCTGCTTCATCACCGGCACGGGGCAGGGAGAGCCGGCCATGATACCGGTGCGCATGTGGGAAAAGTCGTAGCTTTTAAAGTCCGGGTGCTCCAGCATAGCGATGAACATGGTGGGCACGCCGTGGCAGGCGGTGCATTTTTCGCGCTGGATGGCGTCCATCACCTTCACCGGGCTGTACACGTCCACCGGCACCATCGTGGTGCCGTGCGTCACGCTGGCCATGATGGCCAGCACCATGCCAAAGCAGTGGAAAAACGGCACGGTGATGCACAGCCGGTCCTGCGGGGTGAAGACCATGCAGTCGCCGATGCTGTTGCCGTTGTTGATGATGTTATTGTGGGTGAGCATGACCCCCTTGGGGAAGCCGGTGGTGCCGCTGGTGTACTGCATGTTGATGACGTCGTGGATGTCGAGGCCGGCCTGGCGAGCGGCGCGCTCCGCCTCGGGCACCTCTTTCGCCAGCGTGAACAGGTCGTCCCAGTGGAACATGCCGGCTGGGGTCTTGGCTTTATCGCCCACGTAGATGACGTTTTTCAAGAAGGGCAGGTCCTCGCACGAGAGCTCGCCCGGCTTGCTGGTGGCAAGCGCGGGGCACAGCTTCTGGATGGTGTCCACATAGCTGTTGCCCTTCAGTTCATCCATTAAAATCAGTGTCATCGAGTCGCTCTGCTTGAGCAGATATTCCAGTTCAAAGATCTTGTAGTTGGTGTTCACGGTCACCAAAACAGCGCCAATCTTGGCCGTGGCCCACATGGCGGTGAGCCATTCGGGCAGGTTGGATGCCCAGATGGCCACGTGGTCGCCCTTCTTCACGCCCATGGCCATGAAGCCGCGCGCCACCTCGTTGCAGTAGTCGCGGAACTCGCTGTACGTTTTACGAAAGGGCCGGTCGGTGTACACAACGGCCTCCACGTCGGGGTGGGCGGCCGCCGTGTTGTCCAGCAAATCGCCCATGGTCACCGACAAAAGTTGTGTGTTTTCAGACATTCCTCCACCTCTTTGCAGGGTCATAAGCAGGTAATAAAAAGCAGGGTACCCAGGAACGGTTACCCTGCCTGTACAATACACTATACTATTATAGCGCCCCGCCCGCTGTCAAGAGGTAGGGGGCGGTTTTTGCACTGCCCAGCCCGTGTGCAGGGCGATTTTTTCGCTCAACAGCACCTCGTCGATGGGCTTGGACACATGGTCGTTCATCCCGGCGGCCAGGCAGTTGTCGATGTCATCCTTGAAGGCGTTGGCCGTCATGGCGATGATGGGGACCAGCTGCGCCTTGGGCAGCGCCAGCGTGCGGATGGCCCGCGTGGCCTCCAGCCCGTCCATCTCCGGCATCTGGATGTCCATGACGATGACGTCATAGCGGCCGGGGTCGCTTTGGAACATCTCCACCGCCTCGCGGCCGTTTTTGGCTGCGTCGATCTCCAGCCCGGTGCCCTCCATCAGCGTGATGAACACCTCACGGTTGATCTCGATATCTTCGGCCAGCAGAAGGTGCAGTCCGGTAAAGTCCAGTGGTCCGCTGTCGGGCGCCTCGGCCGGGTCGGGTGGGGGCACGCGCCCCATCACCTGCTGGATGGCGTCCAGCACCGAGGAGGGGAAGAAGGGCGGGGCCAGGTGATGCCGAATGCCTGCGCTCTTTGCCGCACTTTCCAGCGCGAGCCATTCTTCGAACGAGGCCAGCAGTACCACGGTGCCCATGTCCACAATGCTGCCGGCGGCAAGCAGGGTCTCGATGCCGTCGCCGTCGGGCAGGGCGGGGTTCATGAAGATAGCGCTGTAGGGCGCGGTTTCCGCGGCGCGGCAGAGCAACGCCCACATCTCGGCCGCAGTGGCTGCGGTATCCACCTGCACGCCGAACCGTTCGGCGATCTCGGCAAGCTCCGCGCGGCGGTTCTTGTCCCTGCTTGCAACCAGCAGGCGGATCTCCCTCTCCGGGGAGGGTGCCGTCGAAGGTGCGTCCTGGGCGCTGTCCCGCACTAGGCGCACCTCCACAAAGAACCGGGAGCCTTCGCCAGGGGTGGATTCCACCCAGATATCCCCCTCCATCTGCTCCACGATGCTCTTGGAGATGGTGAGCCCCAGGCCTGTGCCACCGTAGCGCTGGGCAATGGAGGCGTCGGCCTGCTCGAACGCGTTGAACAGGCGGGAGATCTGCTCTGGCGAAAGACCGATGCCGGTGTCCTGCACGGTGAAGCGCAGCACGCTGTGCGTGTCGTCCCGCTGTGCTTCTCGCACGGCCAGTGTGATGCTGCCGCCCTCGGGGGTGAATTTGATCGCGTTGGATAAAAGGTTTGTAATGACCTGCGACAGGCGCATCTCGTCGCCGGTGTAGGCAAGAGGCATCCCGGGGGCCAGTTCCACGTGCAGCTTTTGGCGCTTTTCTTCCGCGGGGCTGGCTACGATGCGGTACAGTTGCACCAGCATCTCTTCCAGATTGAAAGGGGCGTCGGCCAGTTCTATCTTACCCGCCTCGATCTTGGACATGTCCAGCACGTCGTTGATGAGCCCCAGCAGGTGGGCGGAGGAGGCCCCGATGGCCGACAGACAGTAGCGCAGCTTGTCCATGTCGCTTGTACTGTCGGCAATCTTGGCCATGCCGATGATGGCGTTCATGGGTGTGCGCATCTCATGGCTCATACGGGAGAGAAAGTCGGTCTTGGCGCGGGTGCCGGCCAGGGCCTCCTCGCGCGCCACGATCAGGCGTTCGGTCAGCTCATTTTCCAGAATGCTGGAGATGATGAGCCGCCCGCTGGCCACCACCACCGACACCTCGTCGGTGTCGAACGTGCGTTCTTCTTCGAAGGTGAAGACCAGCATGCCCCAAAAATCGCCCTTGATGAGCACCGGCACAATGAGGATGCTCCCCACGTCGGGGTTGGAAAACAGCGCCCCGGGGTATCCCTTGCCCTGGGAGCGCAGCAGGCTCACATGGTCGCCCCTAAGGAGCGCCTCGTGCCAGGCGGGTATCCAGTTCGCGGGCACCTGATGCAGGGCGGTGTGGGTGTCTTCCGGCCAGCCGAACAGGCGGCTGGTGGCAAGGGGAAGGCCCTCTTCGTCATATTCGTTGCGCCAGATGTAGGCGCTGTATGCGTTCATGGTGTAGCACAACGCGTGCAGCGAGTTGAGTACCACGTTTTGGTGCTCCTCCTGCCCGGCAGTGAGCAGATATTCGCCGATGTTGTGGATAAGGTCGATGTACTCCGCGTTGCGCTGGAACAATTCGACGTTACGCCGGTGCTCCTCGGCAGTGTCGTCGCGCGATTTGACGATGCAGTTGAGCGGGATATTGATGCCCAGCGCCACCTTGCGGGCCATCTCGCGGCAGGTGCCCGAGCCGCACGCCCCGCAATTGTGGTTCTGCTTGGCATAGGTGTCCTTGTCCAGCAGGGCGAATGCCTCCTGGATGTCCTCCTCGGAAACATGGGGCGAAAAGGTGAGGATGGCCGTGTATGCCCGCAGGAAACGGGAGAGGGTAAATGTTTCGTCGTACTGCTTGTACAACTCGTCATAGTACGCGGGGTCGCGCGTTTCCATGGCGCGGCGGCGATAGACATCCATGGTGGTCTGTATCTCGAAGATGCCCTTGCCTGACGCGCAGCCGGGGCCTGCGTTGCAGCCCTCGGCACAGTTCAGCACGTCGAACAGCTGGGGCAACTGCTCCTCCGGCGTGCGTGCGTATTCATCCAGGTGGCGGTACACGTCCACGCCTTCGCTCTTGTCCACCCGCAGTTTCTTGCCGGTAAAATACTCGATATTCTCCTTGAGGCCCCCCGGTGTGGGGAACAGGGCGCCAAGGCCGCTCTCGTAATGGTCAAAGTCCGTCTCTTCGTCGGGCAGGGCGATGCCATTGTCCTCAATGTAGGCGGCCAGCTTTGCAAAGGTGATGTTGTAGTCCGCAAGGCCGGTGGCCTCAAACTCGTTGCCTTTGGCAATGCAGGGGGAAAGCGCGGCGATACGGCCCTCGATGTGTTCGTGCTCGCGCATATAGATGGCCGTGCAGCCCATGGGGCTGTGCACGGGCGAGAGGCTGCCCAGCAGTGCATGGTTGTGTATCTCGCAGTAGCTCACGATGGCGGCGCAGGGCTGGGTGATGAGCGAAACGGGCTTGTGTTGTTCGATGTAGCGCAGGTGGGCCCAGATGCAGATATCCGCCCCCAGTGATACGTCGTATATTTTTTGCACACCCATCTGCCGGAGCCAGGCGAGGATGCGCCGCCAATGCGGGAAGTTCGCCTTCAGCGAAGGCGCGGCGATGAGCGAGACGGGCAGCCCGGCGGCGAGGTCGTCCAAAAACGGTTCGATATCATCCTCGTACTGCCGCGCCCCATGCATGCAAACAGAGATGCACGCGCCACAGGCGATGCATTGTGTGTTGTCAACCTTCACCTTGATGTCACCGGTTTCGTCCTGATAGGTCAGGTTGGCCATCTCGATGGGGCATACGCGCGTGCAGCGATTGCAGCCCACGCACAACTCCTGGCTCGACCCCACGATGATTTTCATGCTATGCCTCCACTTCCCCAAGAGCGAAAACTCCAATGCGGAAAAAACCGCATCGTTTGCCCATATTATACTATTATACTGCTAACCCGGACAATTTTCCACAATAAATGCGCACGCGCGTTTTTATGGAAGCAATGGCCCGAAATAGCTGGTGAGGGGTGGGCTCGGTGGGGAACACGCAAAATAGGGAAAGTTGCACACATACCTGCGCGAAGTGAATTCCCGGGCAGCGTATTTTTGTGGATTATTGCCATTAGTCAACAAAAAAATAGCAAAATTTGTCGTTTTTTGGCTATTTCTTGAGAATGGGAGAGGCTTATAGTATAATTAAAAAGATTTAGAATCCTTGGTTTTTTCAGCTGCTGTGTGCGGGCGTAGTTTGACCATGCCGGCCACGATTCGGCTGTTGTCCAAGGCGGGGATGCCCGATACTTTTATATGAATATGTGTGCGTTTTTTTAAATTCCGGGCAGATGCTAAGGAAGAAAAAATTCTTGCCGAATAACCAAGCAAGATGATTGGATTTCTTGCTGTTCTGTTGCTTTACGGTATGTTTGCCGGCTGGCTGCCGGTGCGAGGGGAAAGCCGAATAACGCAAAAAAAATAAATATTTTAAAAAACAGGCAATAAACCTGCCGCCAAAGGCGACTATATTGCATAGGGCTTCGCGACGAGCCGCGCGATACCCTCTCTGGGGGAAGTATGAACAGCGAGTATTTGTGTGAACTGGTGAAAAAGGCATCAGGCGGAGATGAACAGGCGTTCGAGGAGCTTTACAAAAGCAAGGCCCAAAGCATCCTCTTCCAAACGTCCTGTATACTGTCCAACCGCCAAGAAGCTGAAGATGCCGCCCAGGAAGTGGTTCTGGGCATGTACCAGAACATCTGCAAACTGCGCGACCCCGAAATGTTCAACGTTTGGCTCGGGCGTATCATTTCGAACGTGTGCGCTTCGATGATAAGGAAGAAAATGAGACGCAAAGAGTATCTCAACCTTGAGGATTTTGAAGAAAACATCATGGACGACCGCACCGAGTTTCTTCCCGCTGAATACGCGGAGGACGCCGAGATGCGGGATCGTATCATGGGTGTTATCCATAGATTACCCGAGAAGCGCAAGATGGCCGTTATGATGTACTACTATGGCGAGATGTCCTACGCCGAGATCGCAGTTGCGCTGCAGGTGACAGTGAGCACCGTGGCCACCAATATCATGAAGGCCAAAAAGGCCATCCGCCGGGAGCTGGAAAAGCAGACCGGAAGCAGGATTTCCACCTTCGGCAGCCTTGCTGCCGTGCCCGTTTTGACACTGGCGCTGCACCACAGCGCCGCCGAAGCCTTTCCGCCCAGCGCCGTGGACCGCTTTGTGAATGCCTGCGGCAGCATGCTGAAGACCGCCCCGGCCCTTGCCGGCGGCGGCGCGGCGGCAGCGGCGGCCCTGCCCAAGGCCGGCGCTTCGGGCGGCTCTGCCGCTTCGGGGGGCACTGTGGCCTTTGCGGTGGCCGCGGCCACCGTTGCCATCGCCGCCGGCGTCACGCTGGCGGCCAACCCGGCCGGCACCTATGCGCGCCTGGCCGACCAAAGTCCTTTGCCCTCTTCCGCGCAGGCAGCAACATCGGGGGTCCCCCAGCCTTCCGATGCTGCTTCTGCCGCGGGAGGGGAGGGGAATACATCTGATTCGCAGGCTGCCCAGCAGCCAACGGATCGCCCGCCAGCGGCCGCAGGCATTCCTTCCCCAGGGGATGCCGCGGCATCTGGCGCTTTACCTGTTTTTTATGCCACCCCCGTTTCGGGGCAGCTTGCACTCGTGGGCAAAGCGGGCAATACCATTGATTCGGCCGGCCTGCTGGACGGTATCACGCTTACCATTTACGACGCGGCCGGAAACGCCAAGGGACAGACCACGACCACGGCTGGCGGCGCCTACACCTTCGCTGATTTTGCCATTGCGGCCTCCGGGCAGTACAGTGTGCAAGCCACACTGCCCGAGGGTGGCGACCTTACGGCGGCAGGCGCCACCCCCGCCGCCGCGGTGAGTTTCCACCTCACGCCCGGCCATGCGGCAACCGGCGCGCCCATCTACCTGCAGCCGGCCAAAGCCCCCGCGGCCGTAATCCACCTGGTGAGCGGCGACTGTGACTGCGGCCACCTGAACCCCTCCCGCGCAACCCTACAAATGGAGACACTACTGCCAACGGAACAGGATTGGAAGATCGTGCGGGAGAGCGATGGCAAAACGTTGTACACCGGCACAGGGCAGACCATTACCACACAGCTGCAACGATTGTATACGGAGAACGGCGACGGAGTGTACACCATCCACTGGGCCTTTGCAGATTCTGCCGGCAACAGTGGCGAAGCAAAACAAATCATCGTCATCGACACGGGAAACATCGCCCTGGGGCAATATACCTAATGAAAACCGACAAATTACCGAATTATATATAATAGGTAGCAGCAGAGGAACAAGAAGATGAAAACCCACGGCAGCGCACGACCCCAAACAGCCGCCAGACGCTTTGCGAAGCGTGTGGCCCTGTTGGCTGCCGCCTGGGTGGCCTGTCTGGGCATCGCGGCTGGCCCGGCTACCGCCGTGTTTGCGCAGAATGCGGAGGACTCATCTGTTTCGACCGGCGCGTCCGCTTCCGACCGGATGGACATCCCTGATGCCGATGCTTCCGCGCAAGATGCCGTGGCCGCCCCGCAGCAGGACGATTCGGATGCTGCTGCCGTACAGCCCGCAGCTGTGGACATCCAGGTGGATATTTCCGTTCCCGATAGCTACCCTGCCTACACCCAGGGGGGTGTGACGCCCGCGCCGCTGTCCGTGCGGCTGGACATCACGAACAGCGGCGACGACCTGAGCGGTGCCAGCATCCGGCTTCCATTGCTGGACTGTGTGCCCGCAGGTGCGAGCGACCCTTATTTCACCTTTGATACAAACGCCCACCTGCCCGTCGAAGGGAGCATGGTGGAAGCATACGACACGACGTCCGTCCCGGGCACGCTCATCATCCGCCTGCACAACAACCCGCCCATAGGCAGCGAAACGATCGACCTAAAGTTTGATTTCAACACCGCCTATGACGGCTTGGTGCCCGCGGGCGCAAAAATGTGGAGCATGGATTTCGGCCTCTATCTGTATGAGATTCGTAGGGCCGCCGAGACGCATGATGTGTACTGCCAGGGTGAGACCGCCGCTGCCGCCTATGCGCTGATGTACAGCGCGAATGCTACCTCGCTGCGCCCCGGCGCCACCGTTGCATACGAACTGTGCGGCTTCAATGATGCGGCGTATGCCACCGGAGATTGGGTGGATCCGCGCATCATCGTGCGCCTTCCCGCGCAAGCCCAGCTTTCCAACTCCGGCGCCCACGACCTTGTGGATGCTCTGAGCATAACCCATCGAAACGCCGTGAATGTGCGCAGGCTCACATCAAATGCGCAGTACAACTATTATGAGTTCAAGGTGAACGGATATAGCATTGCTCCCTCCAGTGGCCGTGCGTTTACCATCCCGCTGGAACTGGAACTGCAAGGCAGTACCGCGCCGGGCAGCTA
Organism: Oscillospiraceae bacterium; assembly: GCA_031548875.1. Classification (GTDB taxonomy): domain Bacteria; phylum Bacillota; class Clostridia; order Oscillospirales; family Ruminococcaceae; genus JAAYCI01. Next base: position 2,466 of record JAVBQQ010000047.1, on the reverse strand, counting down.
TCCCGTTGGTCCCGCAGTGGTAACGAGCGTGAACAGTTCCGAGTTCCGGCAGACGCATTACACAGACACCACACTGCCCGAAGGCGAGAGCTGGTCCACCTACGGTCTTGCTGAGGCCGATCTGTATGCGGTCACAAGCACGGGGCACACGCCGCTGGACGTATCGGGTGCGGTCACGGGCAGGCTGAAGATAACCACTACAATCCAAAGCTCGGGCACGAACGGGCAATGGGTGGCGCCCTCGCTGGTAACAGCCGCACACGGCGAAACCGTCAAGATGCGCCTCGAGCTCAAGAACGAAGGCGATACACAATATGGAAACATCCGCCTGTATGACATTTTGCCTCAAAACCGGGACGACAGGGGCAGCACCGGCAGCTTGCTTTTCGCCGGCGCACAGGCCGCCGGCGCGGCGATCTACAGTGCGCCGCCGGAGCTTGTGATACCCGCGTACAGCGAACAGGCAACTCCGCCGGACCTGCAAACAATGAGCCTGGCGGGATGGCAGCCTTATATCGGCCAGACGGACGCAAAAGCCGTCTTCCTGGATCTGGGCGGTACGACGATCGCACCTGGAGAAACGCTGGCGATCGAGCTTTCCTTCAAGGTGCCGCAGGGCACCGCGCCACAAACGGCGTACAACCAGTTCTGCTACTCCGCCGTGGAATATGGTGTTTCCCAGCAACCGGATACCGGCACCCCATTCAACTTTATCTGTCCAAGGGCGGGTTTTTCCACCGCAGAGGGCATCCTTCTCCGCTTTAACGGCAACCGCCCGGCCGGTGCAACCGGTGCCGTGCGCAACCTGCCCGATAGCGTGTACGGCCAGCCCATCCAGTCCACAGTGCTCATCATCGGCAGCCAGGTGCCCACCCTGGCGGGGTACACCTTCCGCTACTGGACAGAGACGCCCGCCGGCACCGGTACACGCTACCACCCTGGCGATCCCGTTACCTTTCGGCAGAGCGGCGCCAAGACGTTGTATGCCCAGTGGGAAGCTGCCACGGTTGCCGTCGTGTACCACTACAATTACAAAAATGCCCCTGAAAATGGCGTTTTTGCCCCCTCCAACACCGCGGCGAACCAGGGTGCCGTGGGGCAGCTGCTCGCGCAACCAACAAACATACCTGCCCGCACGGGGTACCGGTTTGCCGGCTGGCACACAAAGGCCGCAAACCAATCCGGCGCCAACCGCTGGGATTTTGCGGCCACAAAGGTAAAAGCGGGGGGAGAACTCCACCTGTACGCCAGATGGTCCGCTTACAGCTATAAGGTCACCTTCAACGGCAACGGCGCCACCAAGGACGCTTCGCCCACCAGTGGCAGGGTCATTTCGCCGGCCACCGCACTTGGCAAGCTGCCAAAACCGCCCGCGCGGGAAGGGTACGTCTTCAACGGTTGGAACACGAAGAAGGATGGCTCCGGCGCCACATTGACGCCCGCGACCCCTGTGACGCGCAACCTGAAAGTGTACGCGCAATGGCTGGGCCTTTACCACGAGCTTTCCTTCCACCTGAATGGGGGCAGTACCCAGTTGCCACCCACACAGGCCGTACAGACCGGCCAGCGTGCGGTCGCAGTGGCCGCCCCCCAGAGGCCGGGCAGTTTCTTCGCAGGCTGGAACACACAGCCCGACGGCAGCGGCACCCTGTGGGACTTCAAGACCAGTTACATGCCCGCCACAGATCTTCTGCTTTACGCACAATGGGTGGATGACCCGGAGACGCAGCAGACAGACGGCGGGGGCATCCCGCCCGATACGCCCGCACAGGGCGGAGGCCAGGCCGCTGGCCCGCAAAATGGGGCCGGAGCGACGGCCGGGCAGGAGACGTCTGGCACCGGAAACATACAACCGGCCGAACGTGTCCAAACAGGGCAAAAGAATGATAGATCGTCCGAAGAAGAACGGCCAGTGACGAACACCCAGCCGGGAACGGCCCCCGGCCCCAACGGCGGCACGCAGGACATACAGGGCGCAGCCGGGCAGTCGGGCAAGGACGGGGCCGCTTCTCCTGAAGGCACGATCCGGCAGCAACTGCGGGACGCAGATATCCCGGCCATGCACATCGGACCACTGGATGTGCCGCTCTATGGCCCGCCCACTGTGCCCACCTGGGCGCTGTTCAACCTGGTGCTGGCAGTTGGCACTCTACTAACGGGCCTTGCGGCATCCATCGTTTTGCGCGGCCGCTACACGGGCACGGCAAAATACCTGGGTTTATTGGGTACGATACTGGGGCTTGCGGCCGTAATCATCTTCCTGGTCACAGAGGACATGCGCAATATCATGGCACTTATGGATATCTGGACGTTCCCGATGATTATTCTTTTTGCTGCCGCCATCGTGTGCACGGTCCTGGCTGTCAAAAGAAAACAAACAACGGCATAGAAAATGACCGATGAGGTGTGAAGGATGAAGAAAAGTTGTGCATGGCGGCGGAAAGAATGTCGAAACCGGGGAGATCC
>JAVBQQ010000034.1:0-19623 GCA_031548875.1 Oscillospiraceae bacterium | reverse complement strand
AAAGGGGGCCGGCCGCGGCCGAGGGCCCGCACCTTTCGACCCGTACGACAACCTCACCGGCGGCAAGGCCATCATCACCAAGCGCCCGGTGTGGAGCGCGGCCGCGCCGCCTGCCACACAGCCGCCCGCCATGGTTGCGCCCGGCCGCGCAAAGGCGGTCGTTCCGTCTTCGGCCGAACAGCCGCAGCCCCAAACACAAGACGAAGGAGATTCAGACATGAGCCGCAGCAGAAAGCGCCGCGGAAACCGCGGCCGCGGAAAACCGGGCGCGCCCGGTGAGCAGAAACAGGGCCAGCAGCCGGGCAGGGAGCAAAAGGTGCCCGCCATCCCCAAGAACGAGAACGGCGTCTTCGACTTTTCCGAAGAAGAGCTTGCCGAAGACAGCGCCCTGAAGGTCGTGAGCCGCTCAAGCTCCGCCCAAAAGTTTGCAAGCTTTGAAGACTTCCTGAAAAACCAATGACCGGCGCGGACAACAGCATGCGCCGCATCGCCGTGGGCATCCTGCTGGTCGGCTTCGTGTTCGTCTTCTTCCGGCTGGCCGTGTTGGACATCGACCTCCTGATGGACCCGGTGGGCTTTTTGCTCCTGTTCAACGGCGTGCGCGCGCTGCAAAAGATCCAGCGGGCCACCGCCGCCCGCCCCCAAACGGAAACGGACGCCGCCCGCGGCGAAACCCCCGCCAGGACCTTCCTGCCCGGTACGGGCCCGCTTGCGCTCGTGCTGGTGGTGCTGTCGGGCGTCATGATCTTCTTCCCCGGGGCGCCCGCCAGCTGGTCCACCCCCCTGCTCGTCTGCGGGGCGGTGTTCTATCTGCTGCAGGCCCTCTATTTCATCTTCCTGGGCATCGGTTTTGGCGCCCTGCTGCGCGCACAGGGGCGGCGCAGGCTTTCCGTCCTGGCACAGGTGGCCCTGCCGCTGGCCGCGACGGCCTGCCTTTTGCAGATTCCAAGCCTGTTCGCCTACGCGGGGGATTTTTACGCCGGCTTCGTCTTTGGCTTCACATTGGGGGCCCACCTGTTCACGCTGGGCGTTTTCGTCGCCGTCTGGCTTGCGTTCAGTACGCCGAAGCAGGGCGCGCCCCCGCGCTGAAGCGGCGCAGCGCCCGCCCTATTTCGCTTGTTTTAGCGCACGGCCTCTGGTATAATGGGCTGTGCTTCGGACTGTGGAACGACACAAAAAACATTGACGGGAGGGATGCGCCATGGGCGCCATCCAGGCTGCGGAAAATATTTATTATGTGGGCGTGCTGGACAAAGACCTGCGCGTCTTCGACATTGTCATGACGACCGAACGCGGCACCAGCTACAACGCCTACATCGTGCGCGGGAAGGAAAAGACCGTCCTGTTCGAAACGTCGAAGGACCCCTTCTGCGGCGAATTTTTTGCCAACATCCGCGAGGTGTGCAACCCCGCCGAGATCGACTATATCGTGGCCAACCACACCGAGCCCGACCACTCCGGCTGCCTGGAACGCCTGTTGGCCATTGCGCCCAACGCCACCGTGCTGGGCAGCGGCACGGCCATCACCTTCCTCAAAGAGATCCTTAACAAGCCCTTCCCGCACCGGGTGGTCACCGAGAAGGACGTCATCGACATCGGCGGCGCCTCGCTGCATTTTTACAGCACGCCCATGCTGCACTGGCCGGACACGATGTTCACCCACATCCCCGAGATGGGCGCGCTGTTCACCTGCGACGTGTTCGGCTGCCACGACGCCGACGACCGCATCTTCAACGACCTTATCACCGATAGCGACTACTTCGAGCGGGCCTACAAATACTACTTCGACAACATCATGGGCCCGTATAAAAACCCGCACATCCTGAACGCGCTGGACAAGATAAAGGATCTGGACGTCCGCTTCATCGGCACCGGGCACGGCCCCGTGCTGCGGGCAGACATTCCCGCCCTCATCGAGCAGTACCGCGCCTGGTGCGCCCCTGCAAAAAAGGATGGGCCGGACGTCGCCATCATCTACGTGTCCGCCTACGGGTACACCCGCATGCTGGCCGAGGCCATCCAGCAGGGCTTGCAGGACGGGGGCATCCACCGGGTGAAGCTGTACAACCTCGTCACCGATTCAATGGACGAGGCCAAGGCCGCCGCGGCCGAGGCCGACGGCCTTCTTCTGGGCAGCCCCACGCTGGTGGGCGACGCGCTGCCCCCCATCTACGAGGTGATGGTGGGGCTGAACCCCGTCATCCACAAGGGCAAGTTTGCCGGCGCGTTCGGCACCTACGCCTGGAGCGGCGAAGCGGTGCACAACATCACCACCCGCTTGGAGCAGCTGCGCATGAACCTGCCGTTGCCGGGCATCCGCGTGCGGCTGAAACCCAGTGCAGACGACCTTGCCGCCGCCCAAAAGTTCGGCGAGGACTTCGCCGCCGCCATGCAGGGTGGCTGAAACAGTAGAGCGCGGAGTTTGTAAACAACATCCGTTCGGGCTCATTCCCGGCAGTCTTTCACCCATCCGGTTACAACCTCCTTCGGGGGTTCGTATACAATGTCCCGTGACCCAAATTTACAGCAAAGTGAGGCGACCAGCATGAAGAAATGGCGTTGTTTGATCTGTGGAGCCGAGTTTGAAGGGGATGCCCCGCCCGATCCGTGCCCTGTGTGCGGCGCCAGCGGCCCCGAGAACTTCGAGGAAGTCACCGGCTAAAAGCCGGCCCGACGCGAAGCGGTTACGCAAAACAGGCCGCTGCAAATACGGGAAAGCCCCGTTAGTTGCAGCGGCCTGTTCTTCTCGTTTGTCCCGGGCGCTGCGCGCCCGCAGCCACATGCTCTTTATACAGCAAGGAGGCCCACCATGAAACAATGGAGATGCACCGTTTGCGGCCAGGTATTCGAGGGAGACGCCCCGCCCGTACCCTGCCCGGTGTGCGGCGCGCCCGAAAACGCCTTTGAAGAGGTGGTGCAGGCCGGCCCCGCCCGCTGGTTGTGCACTGTGTGTGGCCAGGTGTTCGAAGGCGACGCGCCCCCCGTGCCCTGCCCGGTGTGCGGCGCGCCCGAAAGCGCCTTCCAAAGGCTGGACGCCGAAGCGGATGCCGCCCGCCTGGACACCGACGACAGCTTCCTCATCATCGGCGGGGGGCTGGCCGGCCTGGCGGCCGCCAAAGCCATCCGTCAGCGCAACAAGACTGCCGGCATCACCATCGTAGGGGGCGAAAGCCACCTGCCCTACAACCGCCCCGCCCTGTGCGACGTGGTGGCCGACGGCCTCTCGCTGGAAAACCTGTTTTTGGAAGATGCCTGCTACTACGCCGAAAACGACATCACGCTGCGGCTGGGCGCGCAGGCCGCCGCCGTGGACGCCGCCGCCAAGACCGTCGCGTTGGCCGGCGGCGAGAGCCTTCCCTACACGAAACTCTTGCTGGCCACCGGCGCGCTGCCCTTCAACCCTGTGCGCAGCGAGGAGGGGGCGGTGCCCGTCCTCTCGCTACGGTACTACGAAGACGCCGAAAAACTGGCCCGCACAAAACCGGGCAGCCGTGTGGTGCTGGTGGGCGGCGGCATCCTGGGGCTGGAGGCCGCCGAGGCGCTGCGCCAGCGGAACTGCCATGTCACCGTGGTGGAGCTTGCCGAACGCATCCTGCCGCTGCAGACGGACGAGACCGTCTCGCTGATGCTGCGCGAAAAGCTGGAGAAATTGGGCATCACGCTCATCACCGGGGCGTCCGTGGTATCCGCCGAGGCGGGCGGCGTGACGCTGGCCGACGGCAGCACCCTGCCGGCCGACCTCGTACTGGCAAGCCTGGGCGTGCGCAGCGAAACCACCCTCGCCGGCCAGCTGGGCCTGGAGCTCGGGCGGGGCATCGTAGTAGACGAGTTCATGCGCACAAGCGTTCCGGATATCTTTGCCGCGGGCGACTGCGCGGAGTTCGGCGGAAAGGTGCAGGCCATGGCCGGGGCGGCTTCGGGCATGGGCGCCACAGCCGGCGCCGCCATGGCGGGGGACACCTCTGCACCTTACAAGCCCTTTGTGCCCGCTACCTTCTTCGAGGTGCCCGGCTTCTCGCTGTTCAGCGTGGGGGCCGTCACCGGCGACGCACCCGAGAGCATCCTCTACCAGAACGAGCAGACCGGCGCGTACCGCAAGCTGCTCTTCAAGGGCGGGGCGCTCAGCGGGGCACTGTACGTAGGCGGCAACCCCGGCGCGAAGGCCGTGCAGGCGCTGGCCGCCGGCGCGCCGCCCGCACAGGCGATGGAGCTGCTGAAATGAGCGCAGCCCGTCCCGGCCCCGCCAAGGCCACCGCCCCGCCCACCGAGGAACACCTGGCCACCCCGCAGGGGGGCATCGTTTACACCCTCACCCGCAAGCGGGTGCGCAACCTGAACCTGCGCGTGCGGGCCGACGGCAGCGTGGCCGTCAGCGCGCCTCCCCGCATGGCAAAACGCGAGATCGAGGCCTTCCTTCTGGCAAAGGCGCCCTGGGTACACAAGCAACAGGCAGCCATGGCCGCCCGCCCGCCCGAGGCGCCCTGCCGCCACACAAAAGAGGAATGCCTCGCCCTTTTCACCGCCGTGTCCGACGCCGTCTTCCCGCTGTTTGCAGACCTGCTGGGCGGCAAAAAACCGGATGTCCGCGTGCGCGAGATGAGCAGCCGCTGGGGCGTCTGCCACACAAAGAAGCGGCGGCTGGTCTTCAACACACGCCTGGCCGAAAAGCCCCGCCCGGCGGTGGAGTACGTGGTACTGCACGAGTATGTGCACTTCCTGCACCCCAACCACGGGCCGGCCTTCCACGCGGAGATGGCCCGCCTGATGCCCGATTACAAACAGCGGCGCAAGCTGCTGCGCGGATAGCAGGCACAAAGAGGATGCCCACAGGGAAAAATGGAGATGGACTTCGGCGGCCGGTGGCTGCCGAAGCCGCAACGACAGGGGAGTTTTTTTGAGCGCACGACTGGGACAAAACAAATACACCCGGCTTCTATCCAATACCGTCCTGTTTGGCATCAGCACCTTCTCCAGCAAGGTGCTGAGCTTCTTGCTGACCCGCCTGTACACCAGCTACATGACCGAGGACGTGTTCGGGCTTGCCAACCTCATCACGGTGTGCGCCAGCGCGCTCATCCCGCTGGTGTCGCTGGGCATCTCCAACGCCGTCATCCGCTTTGGGCTGGAGAAGGATATCTCCAAAAAAGGCGTGTATACAAGCGGCCTTGTGGCCATCGGCGGCGGCTTTGCGGCACTGCTGTCCATCTCCCCCCTGCTCATCCAGATCCCCAAAGTGTCCGACTATGCGCTTCTCCTGTATGTTTATGTGCTGATAAGCTGCCTGCGCACGCTCAACTGCCAGTTCGTGCGCGCAAAGATGCAGGTGCGCCTGTACGCCATCGACGGCATCTTGGCCACCGCCTATACCATCGGTTTTAACATCCTGTTCCTCGTTGTGCTGCGCATGGGCGCCACAGGCTATCTCCTGTCCATCATCTGCGCCGACGCGTGCAGCACCCTCTTCCTGTTCGTGGTGGCCCGGCTGTGGCCGTATATCCGTTTCAAGCGGTTCGACTGGTCGCTGCTGGTTACCATGCTGCGCTACTCACTGCCGCTGGTGCCGGCGCTCATGTTCTGGTGGATCACCCAGATGAGCGACCAGTTCTTCATCACCTTTATGAAGGGCGAAGCCGCCAACGGCTTGTATGCCGCGGCATACAAGCTCCCCGCCATCGTCACCATCTTTGCCACCATCTTCACCGAGGCGTGGCAGCTCTCGGCCGTCACCGACGGGCAGAGCCAGGGGCGGGACCGCTTCTTTACCCGGGTGTTTTCGGCCATGTCCAGCGTGGCCTTCGCCATCGGTGGCGCGCTCATCATCCTCTCGCCCATTATCATGCATTTCCTGGCCCCCAAGTATGAAGGCGCCTGGCGCTATGTGCCCATCCTGGTCATTGCCACTGTGTTCTCCAGCATGGTGGCCTTCCAGAACAGCGTGTACATGGTGGAAAAGCGCTCCAATCTGGCATTGGCCACCATCGCCGTCGGCGCGGGGGCCAACATCGCGCTCAACGCGCTGCTGATCCCGCCCCTCGGCCCCAACGGCGCCGCCGTGGCCACCGCCCTCAGCTACATACTCGTCTTTGTCATCCGGGGCTTCAATACCCGGCGGTACATCCGGCTGAACTACCGGCCGGCCAAGATCGCCATCAACACCGTACTGCTGGTCGGCGAGGTGGCCATCATGCTGCTGCAGCTGCCGCTGTGGCCGCTGTGGTGCGGGCTGCTGCTGGCCGTGTTGCTGGTGCTCAACCTCGCCTCCCTCTACCGTGCGTTTATGCAGCTTTTGCACAAACGCCGGGGCGGCAGCTCCGCCGATGGCAGCAGTTCTCCCACAGGCGGCAACCGGTCCGTCTATCGTGCCGGTTCTGGGATGTTTGAACAATAAACGTAAAAAATTTGCCAAAATTCAATGGTTTTGGCTTGTTTTTCGCGTATTATATTGCAATTTCGGTTTTCACGCTGTACAATATTAATACTTTTCCATTTTGTGTTTCCATTGTTATTGCAAAGTAACAACAATGTGTCGTACGCCGCCTCTTTGAGCGGCGTATCGCGAGCTTAAGGCACACGGGGCGCGGGGCTGGGCAGATATGCCTTGGCCCGCGGCCAATACCGGTTATTCTTAGTGAGGGGTGATCGACCATGGCAGGTGCCATGTTGTTGCGCAGAGAGGATTACGAGGGCGGCACCAGCCGCGACGAGGCCGCTGGCCAGATCCCTTCTGCGATGCGCGAAGTGTACGAGATGATGTGCGTTACCGAGGGCAGCGCGGACTATTGGGTGGAAGACCAGCACTACCGGCTGCGCGCGGGCGACATCCTGCTTATCCCGGCGGGCGTGATGGTGGGCGCCAGCTTAAAACCGCGCGGCTGCCCCTTTGGGCGGCACGGCATCTGGATGAGCCGCCGGTTCATGACCTTTTTAAAGCTGCAGGACGCCGAGGCAGACTACGCCTTCGCGCTGGCCGCCGCCGAGGGGCGCTACATGCTGCGCCTGCCCCCAGAGATGGCCGAGGCCGTGGCGGGCGGGTTCGAGACAATGGCCAACGAGTGCAGCGACGACCGCCTGAACGCGGAGCTGTCCACCAAGGCGATGCTCTCTGCGCTCATCGTGCAGATCAACCGCCTTGTGCGCAATAGGAGCGAGCTGCTGCAGGCGGGCTCGGGCAACCGGCTGTCGCCCGTGTTGCACCACATCCACGGCAACTGCACCGCTCCCCTCACGGTGGAGGGCCTGGCCGAACAGTTCCAGTACAGCCCCTCGCACCTGGCGCACAGCTTCAAGAAACAGATGGGCACCTCGCTGTACCACTACGTACTGGTGCGCCGGCTGCAGATTGGCCGCGAGGCCATGCTGGACGGCACCCCGGTAAAAGAAGCGTACCAGAAGTGCGGCTTTGGCGACTATGCCGGCTTCTACCGCGCGTTCATCAAGGAGTATGGCCTCTCGCCCCAGCAATACAAAAAGAAAAACCAATGATATCTCCAAAGACGGGCCCTTCCCATGCGGGGCCCGTCTTTTGATACATTGATATTTTTCTGATTGCCGTATAATTAGGAAAACGATACCTGCGGGTCATTCACCAGCCAGGATGAGTTCGATCCATATAAAGAATGGCAGGCCACCCGGCCTGCCATTTTGCTATCTTGCCACCGCCGGGGCGGTTCACTTCGCCCGCGGTTCAATCCACGCTAGCACCTCGTCGCCCACCCGACGCATGGCCCCCGGCTCGAAGGGCGTCGCAAGCCCCGCCGCCCGCACAAGGCCGGTGTATGTCTCGGTTCCGGCCTTGTCCACCAGGGCCAGGTACCGCTTCCACGCGTCGCCCGCGTTTGCGTTGTGCGCCAGGAAGAACTGCAGCGCCACCGCCTGCGCCAGCACATAGTCGATGTAGTAGAAGGGGCTCACGTAGATGTGCAGCTGCCGCTGCCAGCCGGCGCCCCGCCCATAGAAGGGCAGTCCGTCGAAATCCGTCCACGGGCGGTATTTTTTCTCCAGCTCCAACCACAATTTATTGCGCTCATCGGGCGCAAGGCCGGGCCGGGCGTATACCTCCTCCTGGAACTCGTCCACCATGCATCCGTATGGCAAGAAAAAGAGCGCGTCCTCCGCGTGCGAGACGGCGTACTTGGCCGTGTCCGGCCCAAAAAACAACTCGTGGTACGCCTCGGTGAGGAACTCCATGCTCATCGAGTGGATCTCGCAGCTTTCAAGGCCCGGGCTGCGCAGCTCCCCGGGCAGCTGTTTCTCGGCGGCCAGGTAGGCCGCGAAGGCGTGGCCGGCCTCGTGGGTCAACACGTCCACGTCGCCGGCGGTGCCGTTGAAGTTGGAGAAGATGAAGGGGCTCTTGTGCTGCGGGATGTAGGTGCAGTAACCGCCGGGGGCCTTGCCGGGCTTGGCCAGCACGTCGAACAGGCCGTCCGCCATCATGAAGTCGATGAAGCCCGCCGTCTCGGGCGAGAGCGCGCGGTACATCTTCTGCCCCGCGGCCAGTATCTCCTCCGGCGTGCCTTTGGGTGTGGGGTTCCCGTCCGGGAAGGAGAGCGGCTCGTCGTAGTATTTAAGCGTCTCCACGCCAATGCGCGCGGCCTGTATCGCCTTCAGGCGCTGCGCCGCCGGCACGATGCCCGCCGCCACCTCGGCGCGACAGGCGGCAATGTCCGCCCGGGTGTAGCCCAGCCGCTCCATGCGGATGTCGCCCAGCGGGGTGAATTTTTCATACCCCAGCAGGGCCGCCTGCTTTGTTCGGTTGCGCACAAGGCGGGTGTAGATCTCGTCCAACGCCTCGCGGTGCGCGTCAAAGAATCCGCCCTCGGCCGCGAAGGCCTCCTGGCGGGTGGCGCGATCAGCCGCCTGCTTGTGCGGGCCCAGCTGCGCCACGGTCAGCTCCTGCCCACGGAAGGGGATGCGCGCCGAGGCATACAGCTTCTCGTAGTCGGTGGCCAGGGCGTTTTCCTCCTGCTGCAGCGGGATCAGCTGCTCGTCGCTGCTCTTCACGGCCAGCGCCAGCTTGTCCAGCAGGATCTGGCCGTACTCCCCGGCCAGCGCCTCCTTCTGGGGCGAATCCAGTACCGCACGGTAGAAGGAGAGCACCTTGTCCGCAAAGACGGGGCCCTGCTCATCGAAATAGTCGTTCTCGGCGTCGTAAAAGGCGTCACGCGTGTCCACCGTGTGGCGGATGGACGCGATGGTGCCCATGCTGTCAATGTCGTCGGCCACAGCGCGCATGGCGCGATAGGCCTGCACCAGCGCCATGCCGTCGGCCGCCTGCGCCGCCCGGGTGGACAGCTCTTCCAGCTTTTGCGCCGCCGCGGCCATGTCCGGCCGGGTGTATGTAAACTGCTCGAATTTCATCTGACATCCCTGCTTTCCGGTTGGGTTTGCGGCCGGGAATACGGCCGCGCGCCGTGGTTTCGCGTACCCACGCTCCCGTTATGTTGTTTAGTGTACCACGAAACCCGGGGCGAATCCAAGAAAAAAATGCCTGCCAGTGGCGTGCCCTCTATTGCGCGGGGGGCCCGCCTGTATTATTATGGTATGAAAAGCCGGCACAAGGGAGACGGCGATTAAAGCCCGCTTCCCGCTTTGTCGGCGCTCTCCGCCCATAGCCAGGCACCGTCTCTGCGGCGGAATCCTCGGCAGCACACAGGGTTGCCTGCGGGTTTCCCTTGCCTATGAACGAAAACCGTTCCGTCCCCGGAACACGCCATCTATTCATCGCTTCCCAAGGAGGAACACAAACGATGCCAAAACCCGACACCCACGCCGCGGATGTGATCCTGCGCGCACACGTGGCCGAGCCCCACCTCTTGCAGCACGCGCTGGCCGTCAGCGCCGCCATGGGCGCCATGGCCCACCACTTTGGCGCAGACGAGGAATACTGGCGGGCCGTGGGCCTTTTGCACGACCTGGACTACGAGCGCCACCCAAACGAACACCTGCAGCACACCGAAGCCCCGCTGCGCGAGGCCGGCGTGGACGAGGAGACCATCCGCGCCGTGCTGGCCCACGGCTGGGGCCAGTGCACGAACGTGCAGCCCGAGAGCGAGCTTGAAAAAAGCCTGTACGCCGTGGATGAGCTAACCGGGCTGATTGCCGCCACCGCCCGCATGCGCCCCGGCGGCATTGCGGACCTCGAGCCCAAAAGCGTGGCCAAAAAATTCAAGGACAAGGCTTTTGCCGCCAAGATCGACCGCACGGTCATCGCACAGGGGGCGGAGATGCTGGGCATGGATCTCGCCCAACTCACCGCCCTGTGCATCGAGGGCATGCGCCCCCTCGCCGCCCAGCTGGGTCTGCAGGGCACCGGTGGGTGAGGACTGGGCAAATGCCCTGCACAGTCATTGGAAATCGACACACAATCACCTGTGTTCAATACAAGCGGCCGATATTCCTCCGCGCAGAGCTGTCGCTGCTCCAGCGCGAGCTGCGCTCCGGAACATCGGCCACTCGTATCGAACAGGTGGCCTTGAACCAGCTCATACACCCCGCGCATCCCCCGCACAAACCGCGCATCCTCTACGGGATTCGCGGCTTTTTTGTGTCGGTTTTGTAAATTCAAAAAAAAATTCACACTTCCCCTTGACTTTCCTGAAAAGTAAGGTAGAATAGTATTAGCACTCGAACAGCTTGAGTGCTAAAAACAACCAGAGGGGGCTGCCACGCATGGCGATGGACGACCGGAAGCAACGCATCCTGATGGCGATTGTTTCCCTGTACGCCACCGATGGCGAACCCGTTGGCTCCAACCTTCTCAGCCGGTATTTCGACATGGCAGTGTCTTCGGCAACATTGCGAAACGAGATGGCGGCCCTTACAAAGCTGGGCCTGCTGGAGCAGCCCCACACCTCGGCGGGCCGCGTGCCAACCGCCAAGGGCTACCGCTACTATGTAGACAACCTGCTGGGCGGCCACCTGAGCCTGAACCGCCCCTCGCGCGACAAGATAGACGCCCTGTTCCAAGGGCTGGACTATGACCCCGAGAAGCTGGCACAAAGCGCCGCAAAGGCGCTTTCGGGCCTTTTGTCCTATGCGGTGCTGGTAACCACACCGCTGGCCCAGAACCCCAGCATCGCCCATTTCGAGGTGCTGCAGGTGGGCCGCTACACCGCGGCCGTGCTGGCCGTCACGGCGGCCGGCAGCGTGCGCACCCGCGTGGCCAAGCTGGACTTCGAGCTTGGCCGGGAGGACGCCTCCCGCTATGCGGACACACTGAACCGCTACCTGCGCTTCGTGGCCGAGCCGGACGTAAACTCCGGGCTCATCCGCACCATGGTGGACAGCCTGGGCTCCGCCGGCCCCCGCGCCTGGCCGGTGCTCAGCGCGGCGCTCACCCTGCTTTCAGAGGTGGGCCGCCCTAGTATCTATTTCGAGGGCCACCAATATCTGTTGCAATGGCCGGAGCTGGAGCCCGGCCTGCGCACCCTGCTGGAGCTTGTGGGCAGCCGCGAGCGCATCGAGGCCCTTTTGCAGGTGGGCGACACCCGCACCATGGTGTTGTTTGGCGACGAACTGCCCGACAAACCCATCCCCGGGCTCTGCCTTGTTTCCCGGCCCTACCATGCGGGCGGCGGCCTCTCCGGCACCATCGCGGTGGCCGGCCCTGCGCGCATGCCCTACCGCGAGATCATCCCCGAGCTTGAATATTTCAGCGAGCTGCTTGGGCGCAGCATGAGCGGCGAGCGCGGCCCCGGCCTGTAGCAGACCCGCCACCGCCCCCCGTTCGGCCAACGGCTGAACGGCATCCACAAGCATCCGCACCGTATAAGGAGGTCCTCCCATTGGCCGAAAACGACAACAACAAGACAAACGTCCCCATCGGTGACAGCAGTTCCCCCAACGACGGAACGGCGCCTTCTCCAAAGGCCGTGCACAAACGCGGCCGCACCCGCGCCGACGGCGCCGAGGACAAGGTGTCCGTCGCCGAGGAAAAAATCGCCGCCGCCGAGCAGCGGGTGGCTGACGCCGAGCAGCGGGTGGCCGAGATCAACGACCGGCTACTGCGCACGGCGGCCGAGTACGACAACCACCGCCGCCGCAGCCAGAAGGAGCACGAATCGGCCTTTGGCAACGGCGTGGGCTTCGCCGTGCAGGAACTGCTGCCCGTGCTGGACGCGCTGGACTGCGCCGCCCTGGCAGACACCACCGACGAAGAGTATAAAAAGGGCGTTCTGATGACTCTTTCCAAATGCGAAGAGGTGTTCACGAAGCTGGGCATCACAGAGATCCCCGCCCTGGGCAAACCCTTCGACCCTATGTTCCACAACGCTGTGCTGCAGCAGGCCGCCGAAGGCGCCGAGAGCGGCACTATCACGCAGGTGGTGCAAAAGGGCTACCTGTACAAGGACAAGGTGATCCGCCACGCGATGGTCGCCGTAGCTCCCTAGCTGGGCGTTCCCTCGCCGGCCTTTCATACAAGCACAACCAAAAAACAACACCCCCTCATTCCATGCCATCTATATTCTAAAAACAATCCTAAAAATCATAAGACATCAATTTCAGAAGGAGTACAACTACTATGGCTAAAATCGTAGGCATCGACCTCGGTACAACCAACAGCTGCATCGCTGTTATGGAGGGCGGCGACGCCGTCGTCATCCCCAACGCGGAAGGCGGCCGCACCACACCCTCCGTCGTGGGCTTCACCAAGGACGGCGAACGCCTGGTAGGCACGGTGGCGAAGCGCCAGGCCATCACCAACCCCGACCGCACCATCTCCTCCATCAAGCGCAAGATGGGCACCAGCGACAAGGTGGACATCGACGGCAAGAAGCTCACCCCGCAAGAGATCTCGGCCATGATCCTGCAAAAACTGAAGGCCGACGCCGAGAGCTACCTGGGCGAAAAGGTCACCGACGCTGTCATCACCGTGCCCGCCTATTTCAGCGACAGCCAGCGCCAGGCCACCAAGGACGCCGGCGCCATTGCCGGTCTCAACGTCAAGCGCATCATCAACGAGCCCACGGCCGCCGCGCTGGCCTACGGCATCGATAAACAGGCCGACCAGAAGATCATGGTGTACGACCTGGGCGGCGGCACCTTCGACGTCTCCATCATCGAGATGGGAGACGGCGTGACCGAGGTGCTCTCCACCGCCGGCGACACGCGCCTGGGCGGCGACGACTTCGACGACCGCGTCATCGACTGGCTGAACGACGAGTTCAAAAAAGAGAACGGCATCGACCTGAAGGCCGACAAGATGGCCGCCCAGCGCCTGAAAGAGGCCGCCGAGAAGGCCAAGATCGAGCTGTCCGGCGTGATGAGCGCCCAGATCAACCTGCCCTTCGTCACTGCCGACGCCACCGGCCCCAAGCACCTGGATACCTCCCTCACCCGCGCCAAGTTCAACGAGCTGACCGCCGACCTCGTGGAAAAAACCATGGGCCCGGTCAAGCGCGCCCTGAAGGACGCCGGCCTTGAGCCCAAGGACCTGCAGCGCGTGCTGCTGGTGGGCGGTTCCACCCGCATCCCCGCCGTGCAGGACGCCGTGAAGGGCTACCTGAACATCGAGCCCTCCAAGGACATCAACCCCGACGAGTGCGTCGCGCTGGGCGCGGCCATCCAGGCGGGCGTACTGGGCGGCGACGTGAAGGGCCTCCTGCTGCTCGACGTCACCCCGCTCTCCCTCGGTATCGAGACGATGGGCGGCGTGTGCACCAAGATCATCGAGCGCAACACCACTATCCCCACCAAGAAGAGCCAGATCTTCTCCACCGCGGCCGACAACCAGCCCAGCGTGGAAGTGAACGTGCTGCAGGGCGAGCGCGAGATGGCCAAGGACAACAAAAAGCTGGGCACCTTCCACCTGGACGGCATCCCCTCCGCGCCCCGCGGCGTGCCGCAGATCGAGGTCACCTTCGACATCGACGCCAACGGCATCGTGGCCGTGTCCGCCAAGGATCTGGGCACCGGCAAGGAGCAGAGCATCACCATCACTGCCTCCACCAATATGAGCAAAGACGAGGTGGAGAAGGCCGTCAAGGAAGCGGAGCAGTACGCGGAGGAAGACCGCCAGTTGAAGGAAAAGATCGAAACGCGCAACTCCGCCGACCAGATGGTTTACCAGACCGAAAAGACGCTGGCCGACCTTGCCGACAAGCTGGACGAGGGCGAGCGCAGCTCCATCAACGAGAAGAAGGACGCGCTGAAGAAGGCGCTGGAGGGCGAAGACCTCGACGACATCAAGGCAAAGCAGGATGAACTGCAGAAGGCCGTGTACGAGGCAAGCTCCCGCGTGTACCAGCAGAGCGGCGGCAGCGACGCCACCGCCGCCGAAGACATGGGCGGCGCCGAGCGCGCACCCGAAGAAGACGTGATCGACGCCGATTTCACCGAGATCGACGACGAGAAATAAAAACTTGAACCTGTGACCACAGGAAAGGGCAATGGCGCGGCGGGCTTATCCAATGAGTCCGCTGCGTGTCCTGTTCCCGGCCCCAGGGCGAAGAACCGCAATCCGGCAGAAGAGGTGAGGGCGATTGGCCGATAAAAGGGACTATTACGAGGTCCTGGGTGTGGCAAAAGACGCATCCGAATCCGACATCAAGAAGGCCTACCACAAAAAGGCGAAAAAATACCACCCGGACCTGAACCCCGGCGACGCAGACGCCGAGCAGAAGTTCAAAGAGGTGGGCGAAGCCTATGAGGTGCTGAGCGACAAGGACAAAAAGTCCCGGTACGACCAGTTCGGCCATGCGGGGGTGGACCCCAGCTATGGCGCGGGCGCAGGCGGCCCCGGCGGCGGCTTTGGCGGCTTCGGCGGCTTTGGCGGCGGCGGTGGTGGCGGTGGCGGCTTCGGGGTGGACTTTGGCGATATCTTCGAGACCTTCTTCGGCGGAGGCGGCGGGGGCGGCTTCGGCAGCCAGCAAACGAACCCCAACGCCCCCCGGCGCGGCGCGGACATCCGCGTTTCGCTGGTGCTTACCTTTATGGAGGCCGTGCACGGCACGACAAAGACCATCCACATCACAAAGCAGGACACCTGCCCCGAGTGTAACGGCAGCGGGGCGGAGAAGGGCACCACGCCCGAAACTTGCCCCGAATGCAATGGCAGCGGCTTTGTGGTGCAGAGCAAGCGCACGGTGTTTGGCACCATGCAGGAGCGCCGCCCCTGCGCCCGCTGCGGCGGCAAGGGCAAGGTCGTGAAAAACCCGTGCGGCAAGTGCCACGGCAGCGGCCACGTGGGCGCCCCCAAGAAGATCGAGGTGAAGATACCCGCTGGCGTTGACGACGACCAGAACGTGGTGAAACGCGGCATGGGCGACGCCGGCGCCAATGGCGGCCCGGCCGGCGACCTCATCATCATCATCACCGTGCGGCCGGACACCATGTTCGAGCGCGACCGCTTCGACGTGTATGTCACCGTGCCCATCACGTACAGCCAGGCCGTTTTGGGGGCCAAGCTCACCGTACCCACCATCGACGGCAAGGTGGAATACACCGTGCCCGAGGGCACCCAGAGCGGCATGTCCTTCCGGCTGAAGAACAAGGGCATCCCCTATGTGAACGGCCGCGGGCGGGGCGACCAGTACGTCAAGGTCGTCATCGAGGTGCCCAAAAAGCTTTCCAAGGCGCAGAAGGACGCGCTGTCCAAGTTCGAGGGCACCATGAAGGATGAAAACTACGAGAACCGCAAGCGGTTTTTTAAGGGCATGCAGGACCGGTTCAAGAGCTGAGCCTTTTGCTTGTGTTTTGCCGCCCGGTCCAGCACTCCCGCACACCACTGTCGCCCGGGGCCTTTGTCCCGGGCGACAGTTTTTTCTTGCTATTTGGCAACAGACGACGTAGAATATCGTTTTATAGCAGATAGACATCCCGCGCGAAAGGAGGCCGCACACGATGGGACATAACCGCCTGCACCTGTTCGACAACGCCAAGTTCGCGCTCATCCTGCTGGTGGTGCTGGGGCACACCATGGAAGTGGCGGGCGACCAGTCCTCTGCGTTCTATCGTCTCATCTACCTCTTCCACATGCCGGCCTTCGTGTGTATCGCGGGGTATTTTTCAAAGCAGTTCCGCCCCGCGCAGTTGTTCACGCTTCTCTGGCAGTACGCGCTGTTCCAGGCGCTCTACTGCCTGTTTGCAAAATTCGTACTGGGGCAGAAGATCACGCTGGCCTGGGCGCTCACAACGCCGTATTGGATCATGTGGTTCCTCTTTTCGCTGCTCTGCTGGAAGCTGCTTGCCCTGCTGGCCCGGCGCGCGCGGCCGCCCCTCATGCTGGCGGGCGCCGTGCTCCTCTCACTGCTTAGCGACCTTGCCCCCGCCATCGACTACGACTTCAGCCTCTCGCGCACGCTGGCCTTTTTCCCCTTCTTCCTGGCAGGGCTGTACCTGCAAAACGAGGGCCTGCACCGCCTGCGGCGCATCCCCCGCTGGCTGGCCGCGGGCGTTTTTGCTGTCTCCTTTCTGGCGTTGGCCGCCTTCCGCTTTCCACACGTACTGCTGTACGGCACACTGCCGTACGAGAGACTGCACCTAAGCCCGTTGGCGGGCGCCTCCTTCTTCCTGCTGCTGTATGCGTGGGGCGGGCTGCTAGTCGCCTGTTTTCTGGCGCTGGTGCCCGCAAGGGAGCTGCCCGTCAGCCGCATGGGGGCCCGCAGCCTGCAGTGCTACCTGCTGCACGGCTTTGTGCTGCGCGCCCTCGCCTATGCCGGCGCCCGGGGGAACATCATCGACACCCCCGCCCAGCAGGCGATATTGTACGCCCTCTGTCTGCCCCTGGCGCTGGTGCTGCTCTCGGCCCCGGTGGAAAAGTTACTGCGCCCCGTGTTGCAACCGGGCTGCTGGCTGGCAAAGCTGCGCCGGCCCGCCCGGCAACCGGTCTAGGTAAGCACTGATTTAATCCCGCGGCGGTGTCTCTGCGGTATTCTTTCGCCGGGCATCAATCAGCACTTACCTGGCGCGCTCACCGGTACCTGTGCCAACTTCCCCAATAGCAAAAGAACACTCCCTTTTTGCGGGCGTGTTCTTTGTATGCGGAATTGCAGGAATGCCGGGGGCGCCGGTTGTCCGCTCAGTACTTTACCGGGCGCACTTTATAGCTGGTGTGCAGCACATGATGGGCCTTCTCGCTGCCCGCCTCGCCCAGGTAGTCCTTGTATACCTGCTGCACCACCGGGTTGTCGTGGCTCTTGCGCAGCGTTTTCATCGCGTCCTCACTGTACAGGGCGTTTGCGCGCAGGGACTTCAGGTCCACAAAATTGCGCACGGCCGCCGGTTGGCTGGGCTGGCCGCCGCCGTTGATGCACCCGCCCGGGCAGGCCATGATCTCGATGATATGGTAGGGGCTGCGGCCGGCGTCCACCTCGCGCAGCACCTTCTCCACGTTGGCCATACCGCTCACCGAGCACACGCGTACGTCCATGCCGCCCACCTGGTAGGTGGCGTCCTTGGCGCCGGTGTTGCCACGCACCTCTACAAAGTCCACGCTGGCAAGCGGCTCGCCGGTGATACTCTCCACCGCCGTGCGCAGGGCGGCCTCCAGCACGCCGCCCGACGCCCCGAAGATGACCGCCGCTCCGGTGGATTCGCCCAGGGCGGAATCATACTCTTCGTCGGGCAGGTCGGTGAAGGTAAGGCCCGCCCGCTGGATCATCAGCGCAAGCTCGCGGGTGGTCAGGCTCACGTCGTTGTCCGGTATGCCGTCACCCGCCGCGTCCATGTCGTAGCGGTCCAGCTCGAACTTCTTGGCCGTGCAGGGCATGATGCTCACCACAAAGATATCCTTCGGGTCGATGCCCATCTTCTCCGCCCAGTAGGTCTTCACAAGCCCGCCCATCATGCCCTGCGGGCTCTTGCAGCTGGAGATGTTCGCAAAGAGGTTCGGGTGGTAGATCTCACAAAACTTGCTCCATCCCGGGCAGCAACTGGTCAGCAGCGGCAGCGTGCCGCCCTCCTTCACCCGCTCCACGAACTCGTGCGCCTCCTCGATGATCGTGAAGTCGGCGGCGGTGTCGGTGTCGAATACGTAGTTGAAGCCGATGCGCCGCAGCGCGGCCACCATCTTGCCCTCCACGTTGCTGCCAATGGGCATGCCGAACGCCTCGCCCAGCGTGGCGCGCACAGATGGCGCCGTCTGCACCACCACCGTCTTGTTCTGGTCTGCGATGGCCTCCCACACGCGCTCGGTGTCGTCCCGCTCCACAAGGGCCCCCGTGGGGCAGTTGACGATACACTGCCCGCAGGAGATGCAGGCCGTGTCGCCCAGCGCCGCCTCGAACGCGCAGGCGATGTGGGTGGAGAAGCCGCGGTCGGCCGGGTTCACCACGCCCACGTGCTGCTCGCGGCAGGCGGCCACGCACCGCCTGCAGAGGATGCACTTGTTATTGTCCCGCACCAGGTGCAGCGTGCTGCGCTCCAGCTCGTACCGCGGGCGGTCGCCCACAAACTTCATACCGTCCACGCTGTACTCGTAGCACAGCTTTTGCAGCTCGCACACGGTGTTGCGCCGGCAGCTAAGGCAGTTCTGGTCGTGGGTGGACAAAATCAGCTCCAAGTTCGTGCGCCGGGCGTCCAGCACCTTTGGGCTGTTCGTGATGACTTCCATCCCCTCATTCACCGGGTACACGCAGGAGGTCACCAGCGTTTTCGCGCCCGCCACCTCCACCACGCACATGCGGCAGGCGCCAATCTCGTTCATGTCCTTCAGCCAGCACAGGGTGGGTATCTCGATGCCCACGCTGTGGCAGGCCTCCAGCACCGTGCCGCCGGCGGGCACGTTATATTCGTTGTGGTTTATCTTTATCTTCACAGTGTCTCCCATATTTAAACATCCCTCCTTGTTGGGGAATTGGCCGGTGCCGGTTTGCCGGCATCCCGCCTGTTATTCCGTAGGCGTGGCCGTACCCACTAGGTGGTACGGGGCCTATTCCAGTTGAACGCTTGCGTTCAACCGCCTCGTCTTACGCTTTGCTGATGGCGCCGAACTTGCACTTCTGCATGCAGGCGCCGCATTTGATGCAGATCTCCTGGTCGATGATGTGCGGCTTCTTCACCTCGCCGCGCACCGCGTTCACCGGGCACACGCGCGCGCAGGCCGTGCAGCCCACGCACTTGTCCTTGTTCACGACATACTGGAACAGCGCCTTGCACACGCCCGCCGGGCAGTGGCGGTTGTCGATGTGCTCCAGGTACTCATCTTTAAAGTACCGCACGGTGGAAAGCACTGGGTTGGGCGCCGTCTGCCCCAGACCGCACAGGCTGTTCTCCTTGATGAACTGCGCCAGCTCGGCGATCTTGTCTAAATCTTCGTGCTTCGCCTTGCCCTGGGTGATCTTCTCCAGCAGCTCGAGCAGGCGCTTGGTGCCCACCCGGCAGGGGGTGCACTTGCCGCAGGATTCATCCACGGTGAAATCGAGGAAGAAGCGGGCGATGTCCACCATGCAGGTGGTGTCGTCCATCACGATGAGCCCGCCCGAGCCCATCATCGAGCCGATGGACAGCAGGTTGTCGTAGTCGATCGGGGTGTCCAGGTGCTCGGTGGGGATGCACCCGCCCGAGGGGCCGCCCGTCTGCGCGGCCTTAAACCTGTGCCCGTCCGGGATACCGCCGCCGATCTCCTCCACGATCTCCCGCAGCGTGGTGCCCATGGGCACCTCCACAAGGCCGGTGTTGCGTATC
>JAVBQQ010000081.1:0-11479 GCA_031548875.1 Oscillospiraceae bacterium | reverse complement strand
CCACCAGTGTTTTGGGGTGGATGGCGCCGGTGCCCCGCACGGCTGGCGAGGCGGCCGCCACCCGCGGCACACCGGCCACCTTTGCGGGAACGGCCAGCATCAGGGCCGTGGAATATAAAGGATAGTTGCCGCCCGGCACATAGCAGCAGCAGGCATCCACCGGGAGTACCCTGTGGCCCAGCACGAGACCAGGCGAAGTGAAGGGCGAGAAAGCGGGCAGGTCGGCCATCGTTCCGCGCTGGGCGCGGGCAAAAGTGCGGATGGCCTCAGCCGCCGCGCGCAGGTCGTCCACATCGCCGGGGGCCAGAGCGGCATACGCCGCGTCGATCTCTGCCCGGTGCACGCGCAGCAGCGGGCGCTCACAGCCGTCGAAGCGGCTGTTGTAGCGCAGCAGGGCGTCGTCGCCGTGCTCACGCACATCGGCAATGATGTCGGCCACGCTGCTGCGCAGTTCTTCCGAAGTTTGCGCGCCGCGCGGGACGGCTGTTTTCAGGTAGTCCATCGCGTTCCCCCCAAGGTGTGTGAAAGGATTTCGTTTTCTCGTTTTTTATTATAGGGGAAGTGGGGGCGAAAGTCTAGCAGGGCGGCGGCCAAACCCGAAGTGGGAAATCACTCGCTGCGCCGCCGCTCTCAAACAGATGCTGCGCACCCGTTTGCCGGGTGGGGGGCTGACGGGCAGCGGCCTGACCTGAAGCAAGGAAAATCAAGAATGAGAAAACATAAAATAGGAAATGTCCCCTGTCGGTACCTCGGCAGTGCAAATGCTTGCGATGCGGTTTTTTTTGTCCTATAATGAGTATATTGCTAATAGGCGGGGGGCAAGAGTGATTGGGAATGTACGCATCTAAACTGGACCTTGTGGAGACAGAGCGTGCCATCAAGTTCGTGAAAGACACGTTTGAGCGGGAACTGGCAGAAAAACTGCAGCTCACCCGCGTTTCGGCGCCGCTGTTCGTGCTGGAGGAAAGTGGCCTGAACGACAACCTGAACGGGGTGGAACGCTCGGTGTCCTTCGACATCAGGCAGACGGGCGACGTGGCCGAGGTGGTGCACAGCCTGGCCAAGTGGAAGCGCTACGCGCTGGCCAAGTACGGCTTTGCGCCGCACACCGGCATCTACACCGACATGAACGCCATCCGCAGGGATGAAGAGTGCGATGCCATCCACTCCATCTATGTGGACCAGTGGGACTGGGAGAAGGTCATCACGGCCGAAGATCGCACAGTGGGCTTTTTGAAAGGTATTGTGCGTGATATCTACGCGGTGATATTGAAGGTGGCCCGCATGGTGGCGGAACGCTACCCGCAGATGCAACCGACGCTGCCTGGCGAGATCACCTTCCTCACGGCGCAGGAGTTGGAGGATGCGTACCCTGCGCTCTCGCCGAAGGACCGGGAGCTGGCGGCCACCAAGAAGTACGGCGCGGTGTTCCTCATCGGTATTGGCGGCGCGTTGCGCAGCGGCCAAAAACACGACGGCCGCGCCCCGGATTACGACGACTGGGCGCTGAACGGTGATATCCTGGTGCATTATCCGCTACTGGATATTGCACTGGAACTTTCCAGCATGGGCATTCGGGTGGACCAGGCCAGCCTTGCGGCGCAACTGGCCGCCGAAAACGCCGAAGACCGCCTGCGGCTGCCCTTCCACAAGGCGCTGATGGCGGGTGAACTGCCGCTGACCATCGGAGGCGGCATTGGGCAGAGCCGCCTGTGCATGCTGATGCTGGAAAAGGCGCACATCGGCGAGGTACACTCGTCGATCTGGCCTGCCCGGCTGGTGGCAGAGTGTGAAGAACAGAACATCTTCCTGCTGTGAGCATCGTGCGCGCGCGGGAACCCGAAAACGAGAGGCACGCGCGGCGCAAAACGCCGCTGCACAGGTTGTTTGCACAACAGGACGGAGAACAAATATGATGGAACAAAAGATCAAGGTGAACATCTATGGCGATTCGATCATGCGGGGGACGGTGATCGACGAATCGTTGCGGTACCGCGCCACCATCTCGCGCCTGCTGGCCGAACTTTCAGATGAATATGCGCTCGATTTTAAAAACCGGGCGCACTTTGGCCTGACGGTGGAGCGGGGCGAAGAACTTCTGGAACGGGACCTTGCCACGGGGCTTGACTGCGAGTACGCGCTGGTGGAATTTGGCGGCAACGACTGCAGCTTCCTGTGGGATGAGGTGGCCCAAGACCCCGCGCTCGACCACCAGCCAAACACCGCCGTTCTGAATTTTGAGCAGACCATCACCGAGATGGTGGAAAAGCTGCAGGGTGCCCGGGTGACGCCCATCCTGATGACATTGCCACCTGTGGATTCCGAGCGGCACCTGCATTTTATCGGAAAGGACGATACCGGCCGGCGCAACATCCTGCAATGGTTGGGCGACACGCACATGATTTACCGTTTTCACGAGCTGTATTCCCGCACCATCGCAGACGTGGCGCGCAAGACTGGGGCCATCCTGGTGGATGTGCGCAAGCGTTTTCTGGACAAGCACAACCTGAAGGAGCTGGTGGGCATGGATGGCATCCACCTGAGCGAAAAGGGCTACCGGCTGGTGTGCGAGGCGTTTGCCGATTTTATTCGCAGCCACAGGCGCAACCCCGGCCAGCTGGTGTTCGACTGAAGCGGATACAAGCGATACAAAAGCCCCTCCGGCAGATGCCAGAGGGGCTTTTTGCAGTGGGGAGGCTACTCCCCCAAACCGGAGGCCAGCAGTGAGATGAGCGCTTCCACCGCTTCGACCTCGTCCGGCCCTTCGGCCGATATTTCCACCTCGGTGCCCCGGGAGAGTCCGCGGGAGAGCAGCAGGATCATGCTTTTGGCGTTCACCGGCTCGTCGCCTACACGGGCGATGCGCACCTGGGCGTCGAAACGGGAGGCGCACTGCACAAAATCGGCAGCCGGGCGAGCGTGCAGACCGGTGGGGTTTTGGATGATGGCAGTTTTGCTGTACACGCGGGTCGCCCTCCTTGCATATCGATGGGGTAAGCGGATGCATAGCATATGGTTCATCCTACCACCAGCCACGGATTTTGGCAAGCCTGCCCCAGGGGAAAGAAAAGACGTACCGGCATTTTACAGGAATACAACCCATTTCCAACAAGCTATGCTTTTCACAGCTTCAAAAGCATGTTATACTGATATGCGTATAAATGTGTGTACATATGTACTGGCGACGCGCCTGCATTTGAAGGCCGCGGAAGGGGAAGATCGTTATGATATGTAAGAAGAAGATCAGCTCTATCAACGATTTGCAGCAGATCCAGCGTCTGGCGGTGGAGAGCCCCGGCGCCGTCACCCTTGTTTCGAAGGAAGGTACGATGCGTGTGGACGCCAAAAGCTACATCGGCATGTACGCGTTGGATTTTTCGCAGCCGGTCACTATTGAGAGCGACGACGCGGACTACATGGGTAAAATACACGATATTGGAGAAAACGTATAACATAACGCCCACCTTTGGGCGATGGTGAGATATTGCAGGGGAGGAGGGTGGCTTTGAAAAACAAGGGGAAGCGGTTTTTTACAAAAAGGGTCCTGCAGCTTCTGTTCGTCGTCTGCGCCGGTATCCTGTTTTACGCGCTGCTCTCCCACCTGCCGGCCATAGGCGGCTGGGTGGGCTGGGTGTACGGCATCATCTCGCCCTTTGTCATCGCCGTGGCCATTGCCTACTTGCTGGACATCCCCGTGCGCTTTTTTGCGCGCACCCTGTTTGCCAAACTCCGCCGCGGGCGTATCCTTTCCATCGTGGTCACCTATCTTTTGGCATTCTTTCTGGTGGGGTTGCTTGTGGGGCTCATCATCCCGCAGCTGATTGCGAGCGTGCGCTCGCTGCTGGATTGGTTGTCCGGTTATCTTGGCAACCTGCAGTCCCTTGCAGACGAACTGACCCAGCGCCTGAACCTGGCGGACGGCTCGCTCGATTTTATCGTGGTGAGCTATGAAGAGGTGGTAAGCAAGCTGCGCGACTGGTTCTTGGGCGCCGTGCCGGATATCATCGACTGGACGGTGAAGCTGGGCTCCGGCGTTGTGAGCGCGCTCACTGCCATCATTGCGTCCATCTACATGCTTGCCAGCAAGGGCAAGCTGCTGGCCCAGATACGCAGGGTGCTGTATGCCGCGGTGCCCAAGCGTGGCGCCGATGAAGTGTACCGTATCGCGGACATCTCAAACCGTGTGTTTGCCGGGTTTGTAAGCGGCAAGGTGATAGACAGCGTGGTTGTGGGTATTGTGAACTGGCTGTTCATGACGATCGTGAACGCGCTGTTCCTTCCCATGCCGTATGCGCTTCTCATCAGCGTGCTGGTGGGTGTTACCAATATCATTCCGTTCTTCGGGCCGTTCATCGGGGCCATCCCTTCGGTGCTTATCCTGCTGATGGTTAACCCCTGGAGCGCACTCGTGTTCATCATCTTCACGCTCATCCTGCAGCAGGTGGAGGGCAACATCATCCAGCCTAAAATTTTGGGTGATACCACCGGCCTGCCCGCGCTGTGGGTGCTGGTGGCCATCATTGTGGGCGGTGGCATAAACGGCGTGTGGGGCATGATATGGGGCGTGCCGGTGGCGGCGGTGCTGTATACGTTGTTCAGCGACGTGGTTGCCAAAAGCCTGCAAAAAAGGAAGCTGGACGAGCATGGCCAGCCACTGGAGGATGAACCCGAGGAAGACGCCAGTGTAGCGGACGAGCCGCCCAGCGGCGGGGAAGGGCAGCAGGAGACGTAAACACGGGCCAGGAGGCCTTGAAAGGTGTTTTAGAAGGAATGGGAAAACGAGGCAGGGGCTTTTTTAACAAACGGATGCTGCGGGTACTTTTCATTGTACTGGCGGGCATCTTGTTTTTTGTGCTGCTTGGGAACATCACTGCCGTGACCGGATGGTTTAGCTGGCTGTACGGCATCCTTTCTCCCTTTGTCATTGCCATTGCCATTGCCTACCTGTTGGACATGCCGGTGCGTTTTTTTGCGCGAAAGGTGTTCGGGCGTTTCCGCCGGGCGCGCGTCTTTGCCATCATCCTCACCTATGTGCTTGCGGTGGCGCTGCTGGCGCTGCTCATCGGCGCGGTGGTGCCGCAGTTGTACGAGAGCGTGGTGAACCTGTTCTCCAGCCTGCCCACCTACCTCGACAACTTCAACAATATGGTGGATAGTGTGGCCGTATCCATGGGGCAGGATCCGGACGCCTTCAACTTTTTAGTCGTGAACTATTCCGACCTGTGGAACAAGCTGGCCGGCTTGATTCAGGGAGGAGACATTTTTGATTATACCAAGCGCTTTGGCTCGGGCCTTGTCAGCGCCATCACGGCCATCATCGCATCCATCTACATGCTGGCAGGCAAGCACAAGCTGCTCTTGCAGATCCGCCGCATTGTCTATGCGGTGCTGCAAAAGCGTCCCGCCGATGAAGTGTACAGGGTGGCGGACGTGTCCAACCGGGTGTTTGCCGGGTTCATCGGCGGCAAGATCATCGACAGCGCCATCATTGGCATTATCTGCTATGCATTCATGATGATTGCAGGGTGGCTGCCCTTTATGCCGCCCATGCCCTACGCGCCGCTCATCAGTGTCATTGTGGGCGTCACGAATATCATTCCCTTCTTCGGGCCGTTCATTGGCGCCATACCGTCTATCCTTATCCTGTTGATGGTGGACCCGTGGAGTGCTGTGGTGTTCGCGGTGTTCATCCTGATTTTGCAACAGTTCGACGGGAACGTTTTGGGGCCCAAGATTTTGGGCGATACCACCGGCCTGCCCATCCTGTGGGTGCTGATCGCCATCATTGTGGGCGCGGGGCTGGCCGGGTTTGTGGGCATGCTGCTGGGCGTGCCGGTGGCGGCCGTGCTGTACACGCTGGCAAGTGAGCTGGTGGCCAACAAACTGCACAAAAAAGGGCTGCGGGCGGACACGAAACCCATGGATGAAGGTGGTGGGGAAGATGGCCCCGCCGCGGAAGAGCCGCCGTCGGCAGATGTGTTGTCTGCTGAGATATCGCCCGCGCCGGATGAAGAGGAGTAAAAGACTGCCCAAAAATGGCCTCCGGTCTACACGCCGGAGGCCTCACCATGAGTGCTTTGCCGCACCCATATGGAGAAGGAGGAGGAGTATGCAGTTTGAAGTGCAGGACCTGCACAAGCATTTTGGGGCGAAACAGGTGCTCAAGGGCGTCAGCTTT
Source organism: Oscillospiraceae bacterium (assembly GCA_031548875.1). Lineage (GTDB taxonomy): Bacteria > Bacillota > Clostridia > Oscillospirales > Ruminococcaceae > JAAYCI01. The sequence continues at coordinate 5,301 of JAVBQQ010000081.1, read as the reverse complement.
GCAACCCAGAGCGGCCGGGCACTTGGTCTTTTGGGGCGTAACGGCGCCGGCAAGACGACCACCATACGCATCATCATGGACGTGTTTCCCGCCGACGCCGGCCGGGTGCTGATGGACGGCGGCCCGCTGGACCGCCGGCGCGTGCAGGTGGGCTACCTGCCCGAGGAACACGGGCTGTACCCCAAGGCGGTCATCGACGACCAGCTGCTGTACCTGGCGCGTTTGCGCGGCGTACCCAAAAAGCGTGCGCAGGAGGCGGTCTCCCGATGGATGCACCGGCTGGACATGCAGCAATATATGGGCAAGCCCCTCACCACGCTGAGCAAGGGCAACCAGCAGAAGATACAACTGGTGGCCGCATTGCTGGCCGACCCTGCCATGGTCATATTGGACGAGCCCTTCTCCGGGCTGGACCCGGTGAATGCCGCCCTGCTGAAGGATGTGGTGAAGGAGTTGATCGGCGAGGGGAAGATCGTGATCTTCTCCAGCCACCAGATGAACTATGTGGAGGAATTCTGCGATTCTATCGCCATCCTGCACGAGGGACACATCGCGCTGGCCGGCTCTATCGACCAGTTGAAGCGTGCGCACGACCGCAGCGTGCTGGTGGTGCGCACGGGCGACGCGCAGGCCTTGCGAGAGTGGTGCCTGCGGGAGCTGGCCAGCTCCGTGCAGGGCGCCGAAGTGTATGAGCGGGAGCTATACATCCGCATGTGCGGCGAGGGCGACAAGGCCGAGGTGATGGCCCGGCTGCCCGCCTCGGGCGTGGACATCGACGCCATAGCAGTGCGCGAGCCCACGCTTGAAGACATCTTCGTGCGCACGGTGGGCGACGAGAATGGAAATGGAAAGGAGGTGGGGGCCGGTGCATCAGCTTAAAACAGTATTCGCGTTCGAGTTCATGGGTTACCTGAAACGCAAGGCCTACATCATCCTCACTGTGGTGCTGATGGTAGCTGTGGCGGTCGTGCTGTGCTGGCCGCGCATTTCCGGGGGATTTTCGGGCAGCGGCGCCGAGACTGAAACGGCCGGCGAGGGCGGTGTGCAGACGACGCAGGTGGAGATGATCCCGCTGGTGGTGCGCTCGGGCGATGCTGCCGAAGCGGCCGGCCAGCTGGACGAGCTGGCCGACGCCGCCCAACTGGGGTATGCTTTCCTGCCCTTTGACGGCGACGAGGACGCGCTGAAGAGCGCTGTGGAGGCGGGCGAGTACGAGCAGGGCATCGTGCTGGACGGACCACTTGGCTACACGCGCATCGTGCGCCAGGTGGGCATGTACGACTTTTTCGACGATGCGTTCAGCGCGCTGATGCTGGCCCGTTACCAGGCCGAAGCGCTGGCCGACGCCGGCCTGCCAGCCGACCAGGTGCAAGAGGTACTGGGCGCACAGGTGCAGGTGGAAGTGGAGACCATTGACACGGGCAAGGACCAGATGCGCAATTTCATCTACACCTACGTGCTCATCTTCCTGTTGTATTTCGCCATCCTTATGTACGGGCAGTTCGTGGCGTCCAGTGTGGCCACCGAAAAGAGCACCCGTGCCATGGAACTGCTCATCACCTCCACAAAACCGAACAGCCTGATGTTCGGCAAGGTGTTGGGCGCGGGGTTTGCGGGACTTTTGCAGCTGGTGCTCATTCTGGGGACGGCCTTCCTGTTTTATAACCTGAATGTCACCTATTATGCGGATAATTACATTGTGCAGTCGATATTTGGCATGGAACTGGAAATTTTGCTGTATATGTTCCTCTTCTTCATCCTGGGCTTTTTTATCTATGCGTTCCTGTACGCCAGTCTGGCCAGCCTGGTGAGCCGCATGGAGGACCTCTCCACGGCCATCATGCCCGTCACCTTTGTGTTCATCATCGCCTTTTTCATCGTCATGTTCTCGATGGCCGCGGGCCAGGTGGACACGCCGCTCCTTGTGTTCTGCTCTTACTTCCCGCTCACGTCGCCCATGGCGATGTTTGTGCGCATTGCCATGGGCAATGTGGCCGGTTGGGAGGTAGCGCTCTCGGTAATCATCCTTGCGGCGGCCACGGTGGGCGTGGGCATGCTGGCGGCGGCCATTTACCGCTTGGGAGTGTTGTTGTACGGCAACGCGCCCAAACCGGCAGAGGTGGTGCGCATGCTGCGCGCCCGGCGGACCGGCGCAAGGGGCACGCAGCGATAAACAGACATGTGGATTTTTGCAAAAAGAGGGCCGGATGCCCCAAGGGGTATCCGGCCCTCTTTTGTGTTGTGTGACTAGGGCGTATCTTTGCATGTTGCGGCGGTGGGGCGCAGGCCTCCCAGTTCCACACGGTTGCGGCCCTGGCGCTTGGCTTCATACATCGCGCTGTCGGCTGCGTCGATCGCCGCATGCACATCATCGCCCACATCGAACCCGACAATGCCGAAACTGGCCTGTATGCGGATGACCTCTTCCCGGTAGGGGATCTCCATCTCCTGGATGTGCCGGCGCAGCCGTTCGGCCGAGGCGATAGCGCCAACGGCGCTTGTGTCGGAAGAAAAAATGGTGAATTCCTCACCGCCATAGCGGCAGAAGATGTCGCCTGTGCGCAGCTCCTGCTGGATGGCCTGAGCGAGGGCTACCAATACGGCGTCGCCGGCCGCGTGCCCGTATGTGTCGTTGACGACCTTGAAATGGTCGATATCGAACATGGTGATGGTCATGGGGCGGGGGCTGCGGGCGGTGATGCGCAGCTCGTTCTGCAGCAGTTCCACAAAATGGCGACGGTTGTAAAGGCCGGTGAGCGGGTCGGTGACAGCGAGACGCTGCAACTGTTCCATCAGTTCGGCGGTATCAGTCACGTCGCGCATGACGACCGACCAGCCGATCCGGTCGCCGCCGGGTTTTGTGATGGAACTGACCACCGAGCGGAAATGCCGGGTGTACCCGACGGCCGCGAGCGAAAAGTTCACCTGCTCTGTGTGCAGGGGGGCTTGCAGTTCAGGCGGCCAGTGTTCCACCCGGGAGATGTGCGTGCCCGGAGAGGTGTGTACAAGCGCAGGAAAGAGGCGCAGGGCGGCGTCGTTCCCAAAAATGTAGTCATAGTTGGAATTCAGCACCACCATCGCGTCGCCCATCGTATCGATGGCGCGGTCGGTGGCGCGGGGAACGAGCTCGTTCAAGCGGTTAGCGCGTATGCAGATGAAGAAGAGCACAACGCCCACGCCCGCGCCGTACACAGCAAAATCTATGCGCGGGGTGAAGGTTGGCAGTACGTTGATGGCGTTGCCGGCGAGAGTGACCACACTGCCCACAATAATGAGCGACATGCGCCGGCGTATGTAGGGCGTCCACACCAAAAAGCGGCGCAGCAGTATGATATAAGCCAGTGCAGAGCATAAGATGATCCCCACCTGGTTGATTAGATAAAACGGCCCCTGGCCCACGTTCACCCATGTCCAACCCGAGTATGTGATCTGGTAAAAGGTGTAGAACAGGTGGTGCGCGTCGTTCGTGAGCACGAGCAGCCAGTAAAACGCCACATACAAAAGCGCCAGCCATACCATCCATTTGCGCAGCATGCGAGGATGGCACAGCTGTATGATGGAAAGCAAAAAGAAGGGGGCAATGGCCTGTACGCCGGTATACTCCACCCGGATGGCCACGATGGCGGCCGAAAGGCTGCCGGAGGTGAGCATGAGAAGGTCGCCAAACGCATACAATGCCACAAACAGGCACAATGCAGAAAAGCAGATGGTCTGCCGCGCACGGGGGCGCGACAATAAAAAACCTGCAATGTAGATGCAGATAAAAATGACGGCAAGATGACTGATGAGAAGGGCAGTCATGAATACCTCCAGGTGTGCGGTATGCGGGTCAAATGGGTGAAAAAAAGGGGCGTACTGTAGCACCGTATAAAAGTGCAAATTATTGTACCAGTTTCATACGTGGAATACAATGAATTTGTCTGTTTTTGGCCAGCTTTCACAGTTGTGTGTGCCTAAGATATACTCAATGGCGGAAAACAGTGCGAATTGACATTCGCCCGGAGCGGTCCTATACTAAAAAAAACATTTGCCTGGCAGGTGGGCGCACGGAGGCGGCGATGATAAAACTGAAGGGATTCGGCGGGGCGCCGGGCAAAAGGATGGGCAAGGCCGCGGTGCTAAGGCGTTCGGCGCCGCCGCGCGAAGCGGCTGCCGTGGAGGACGCGGCAGCCGAGGTGGAAAAGCTGTGGGCGGGGCGCACGCGTTATGCGGAGGAACTGGCGCGCCTGGCCGACGACGCGCGCGCAGAGGGCCGCGAAGCCGAGGCCGGTATCCTGGAAGCATACATCGCGATAGCGGATGACGGCGCCTTTTTTGGCGAAGTGGCGGAGTTGATCCAAAATGCCCGTGTGAGCGCTGCCAGCGCGGTGGAGCAAAAGCGGGCAGAAGCGGAAGAAGCCTTTGCCCAGATTGAAGACGAATATCTGCGCCAGCGCCTGGATGATGTGAACAACGTCTGCCGCGAACTAGTAGAGGCCATGAAGAACGACCGGCCGTCTGATCCCTTTGCCCGCATGAGCGGTGAGCGATTTATCGTGTTTGCGGAGGATCTGACGCCCGCGGAGACGATGCGCATGGACCGTGCCCGTCTAGGTGGTCTTGTCACCTCCCGCGGCGGCCCCACTTCGCATACGGTCATATTGGCCAAGAGTTTGGGCATACCGGCGGTGGTGGGCGTGGGACCGCTTCCGGATATGTTGCAGGAAGGGGCGCCTGTGCTTGTGGACGGCGATACGGGCGAGGTGACCGTACAGCCGGACGAGGAGACCTGCAACGCTTTTGCACAGGCGCGCAGGCGGGAAGAGGACACCCGCGCCCGTTGGGGTGCTTGCGCGCCGGGCCGCGCCTGCACGCGGGACGGCAGGGCGGTGCGCGTGTGCGTCAACACCGACGACGCCCAGAGCGCGGCGGCCATCGATTTTAACTGCTGCGAGGGAGTGGGGCTGTACCGTACTGAATTTTTGTACATGGGTCGGGCGGATTATCCCAGCGAAGAGACGCAGTATGTGGTGTACCGCGACGTGGTGCGCCGTGCAGGCGGCAAAGAGGTGGTCATACGCACGCTGGACGCCGGCGCTGACAAACAGGTGGGGTATATGGGTCTTGCCGACGAGCTGAACCCCTCGCTGGGCCTGCGGGGCATCCGCCTGTGTCTGGCGCGGCCGGAGATGTTCGGCGCCCAGTTGCGGGCCATCCTGCGGGCGGGCGCCGAAGGTGGGGGAGACGTGCGGCTCCTGCTGCCCATGGTGGTGAGCCTGGAGGAAGTGTTGGCGGCAAAAGCGGAACTGCAAAAGGCGAAAG